>JAGVXW010000074.1 GCA_018303575.1 Candidatus Woesearchaeota archaeon | reverse complement strand
GGGGAGATTCGCTAGAGATTCCGAACTTTGTTCAGATGCCGTTCGTTTCGGAAGCCAATCTTATCTAGATAGAATCTGCAATTCTTTCTCCCATTGATTTGGAGGCGTTCATGCCCCGTGTTGAGCTGATGAGGAATGCCCTCTTCCTGAAGTATCTGGGATACCGATTCTATCACGCGAGGACTGCGCATATGGAGTTCGATGCGGATGTAGGGGGGATTAAAGCGCTTGTCGAGATAGACTGAACCATCTGTGTCAAAGATTCCGCGGACGCAAGCGCGCCTGATTTCTTTATCCGGTGCGTTTATAATTTCATCTGGGATTTTGAGAAAATAACCTTTTCTTCCTTTGGGAAGCCCAAACCGTTTAGTGAGAAGCAGATGAATCGCTTTCGATGCGATACGAAGCCGCAACGTGTTATCCTTAGCGTCTAATCTTGGATGGATATCTGGGTATGTCTTCTGCAGGCATGAGATGATATGGGCATGGTAGGCTCTATCCAGCCGCGCGTCGCCTGTAATCTCAGTGTAATATGTAGCGCCATACCGATTCGTGAATCCGTCTCCGATCCAGGCGCCAATGCATTCTGATAGGTCGGGGGTAAGAGGCATATCGAGCGAGACCTTGGTTTTTTGAGCTTGCGCCCCCAACAGCCTTCCTTTAGCGAAGGTCTCGGGATACTTTCGCATCGTGATCTCCCCTGCCTTCTTCTGCCCCCAATACCTTTCCTTTGAAATCACCTGCGAGCGATGCCTTGATTGTTCAGGATCAGGAAGCAGGGAAAGGAGGCGCTCAAAAACAGGCGAAGGCAATGTGCGAACGCCAGAGCGGTAATACTCCAGCTGGGTCCGCTTCTTCCTTAACATTGAACTGAGCTCCTGCCACGAGTCCACTTTTTCTCTCAGTTGAGAAAAAAACGAGTTTCTCGCCTGAGCCGACAGGAAAACAATCCTATGTTCCGATGAAAGAGTTTTCTCTTGCATTATGAAAAAAATAAGCCTCCGATGGGAGTTGCACCCACGACCTGCAGCTTACGAGGATCGGCTCCTTGAGGATCTGCCGCACTAGCTGCTATGCTACGGAGGCATGAGAGTTCGACTGCCCTTGCCTTTAAATATTCTCCTACTTTCAGCGCTGCGAGGGCGGACCCCTCGAAATCCAAAAGATGAAAGAGTTGTGTTATTCGGTTTTTTATAAAGGTTATCGAAAGAAAAAGTTAAGAGAGCTGCTTCAACAAGTCCTCCTTCTTCGGGAACTTCCTCTGGCACTCGAAGCAGACGAGCTTCTTCTTGCCATTCACCCTGATCTGGGTGCCGAGGATCTTGTTGAGGAAGGTCTGCTGGATCTTCGCTCCGCAGAGGTCGCATTTCATCAGAGCCCTGAATTCTGTTTTTGTATAAAAAGGTATCACTCGAGAGTTGCTTTTGTTTCGTGTTTGTCGTGCTAAAATCGCGGCCAAAAGTTGTTTTCACTAGCCCAAATATAGCTATTCCGCTACCATAAAGTATATAAATTGAAATGCCGAGAAAAGAGACCATATGTTGGGTCGGGTTCCGGATATGACCCAACATCTAGTAGGTTTGTTCGGATAATAACGAAAACCTTAAATATTAAGATTGGAACAACTGCTAGTAGCCGTCGAGAAAGCGGCCACTAGATCTGAAGCCTATGCAATGCCCGTACTGCCTGCACCCTGAGACGAAAGTCGTTGACAGCCGAGAAAGCGAGAGCTCTGTCCGGAGAAGAAGGGAATGCCTCAAGTGCGAGAAGCGCTACACTACCTATGAGCAGGCGGAGATTGACGACCTTGTTGTCATCAAGAAGGACGGCAGGCGGGAGCCGTTTGACCGGGCCAAGCTCATCAAGAGCATCACGCTGCCGTGCCAGAAGAGGCCGATCAAGACCATCGAGATCGAGCGCATGGCTGACCAGATCGAGCTTGACCTGAAACAGAAAGACAACCGCGAGGTGACGAGCCGCGACATCGGGGAGCTGGTGATGTCCAAGCTGAAGCAGCTGGACAAGATCGCCTACATTAGATTCGCGGCGGTCTATCGGGAATTCGAGGATGTGCAGCAGTTCAGGAAGGAGCTGAAAGTGCTCCTGAGGACCTAAGATGGCGGAGCTGAAGGTTGTCAAGCGTACTGGGGAAGTGGTGGATTTCGACATCGAGCGCATCCGGAACGCCATCAGGAAGGCGGTCAAGGCCGTGGGTGAGCCGGTGCCGGAAGAGAAGATCGACCTCATGGTGCGGGATATCTCGGATGAAGTGAGCCGACGGTTCATCGATTTCCACGCGAACGTGGAGAACATCCAGGACATTGTGGAGAAGCACCTGGTGAAGCATGGGCTCTACGAGATCGCGAAGGCTTACATCATCTACAGGGCCGACCGCCAGCGCGTGCGCGAGGAGCAGAAGCAGCGCATGGTGGAGAAGGCGAAGCTCGGCAGGCTCACTGTGAAGAAGCGCGACGGCAGGACCGTGCTGTTCGACCTCAATAAAGTCAGGCACACCATCGAGCGCGTCAGCCAGGGCTATGAGAAAAGCATCGATCCTGGCTTGATCTCCCGGGAACTCATCAAGAACATCTATGATGGGGTGAGCTCGGAAGAGATCGAGAAAGCCCTGATCCTCGCGACCGTTCCTTTCATTGAGAAGGATCCCGCCTACAGCAAGGTGGCGGCGCGGCTCTACCAACAGCGGATCTACAAGGAAGTGATCGGAAGGAGCATCTCTCCCGAGCTGCTTGACATCGCCTACCGGGACGCGTTCATCTCCGGGCTCAAGAAGACCGCTGCCTCAGGCATGATGGATGCCCGGATGCTCGAGTTCGACCTGCGGAAGCTCTCTGAAGGGCTCAGGACAGAGCGGGATGACCTCTTTGAATATCTGGGGCTGCAGACGCTCTATGAGCGCTATTTCATCAAGATCGAGGAGAAGAGGATTGAGCTGCCCCAGGCCTTCTGGATGCGCGTGGCCATGGGGCTGGCACTGCTAGAGGGGGAGAAAGAGAAGCGGGCGCTGGAATTCTATGAAGTCTTGTCCACGCTGCGTTTTGTGTCTTCGACCCCGACGCTCTTCCACTCCGGGCTGACGCGGCCGCAGCTGAGCTCCTGCTATCTTACAACAGTTGAGGATGATTTGACGCATATCTTCAAGTCGCTCGGCGACCATGCGCAGCTCTCGAAATGGAGCGGCGGCCTGGGCAATGACTGGACGCCTATTCGATCGACAGGGGCGCACATCAAGAGCACCAATGTGGAGAGCCAAGGAGTGATTCCTTTCCTGAAGATCGCGAATGATGTTACTGTGGCGATCAACCGCTCAGGAAAAAGAAGAGGGGCGACGTGCGCTTATCTCGAGACCTGGCACCTCGACATCGAGGATTTCCTTGACTTGCGGAGGAATACCGGCGATGAAAGAAGAAGGACGCATGACATGAACACGGCCAATTGGGTGCCAGATCTCTTTATGAAGCGCGTGCTGGAAAACGGGAAATGGACGCTCTTCAGCCCGGATGAAGCCAAGGACCTTCATGATCTCTATGGCAGGAAGTTCGAGGAACGCTATGCGCACTATGAGCAGATGGCGCTGCGCGGCGGCATCAAGAAGGTCAAAACGGTAGAAGCGCAGAAGCTGTGGAGGAAGATGCTCACGATGCTCTTCGAGACCGGCCATCCCTGGATCACGTTCAAAGATCCGTGCAACATCCGGTCGCCGCAAGACCATGCGGGAGTGATCCACAGCTCCAATCTGTGCACGGAAATCACGCTCAACACGTCAAGGGACGAGACTGCTGTCTGCAACCTGGGCTCGATAAACCTGGAACGGCACGTGTATGACGGCGACGTGGACAAGGATCTCCTTGCTGAGACCGTGGCTGTCGCGATGCGCATGCTCGACAACGTTGTGGACCTCAATTTCTATCCGACGGTTGAGGCGCAGAACTCCAACATGAAGCACCGGCCTGTCGGGCTGGGGCTGATGGGGTTCCAGGATGCCCTGTTCAAGCTCGACATCCCCTTCGAAAGCCAGGAGGCGCTCACGTTCTCGGACAGATTGATGGAATTCATCTCGTATCATGCAATTTTGACAAGCTCTCATCTCGCAAAAGAGAAGGGCGCGTATGAGAGCTACAAGGGCTCGAAATGGGACCGCGGCATCTTCCCGATAGACACGCTCGCCCTGCTTGAGAAAGAAAGAGGCCTGCCGCTGGAAATTTCAAAGGATTCGGCGATGGATTGGGCTCCTGTTAGGGAGCATGTCAAAAAGCATGGCATGCGGAACAGCAACTGCATGGCCATCGCTCCCACAGCGACGATCTCCAACATCTCCGGCTGCTTCCCCTGCATCGAGCCCATCTACAAGAACATCTACGTGAAGAGCAACATCTCGGGCGAATTCACGGTGGTGAACAAATATCTTATCGAGGACCTGAAGAAGCTCGGGCTGTGGAATGACGAGATGCTGGAGCAGCTGAAGTACTATGATGGCAATGTCCAGCTGATTGCGGGCATCCCCCAGCAGATCAAGGACAAGTACAAGGAAGCCTTCGAGATGGATCCGGAGTGGCTGATCCGGATCACCGCCGCCAGGGGGAGATGGATCGACCAGAGCCAGAGCCACAACATCTTCATGCAGGGCACCTCGGGGAAGAAGCTGAGCGACGCGTATTTCATGGCGTGGCGGGCAGGGCTGAAGACGACCTACTATTTGAGGACTTTAGCTGCGAGCCAGATCGAGAAGAGCACGCTTGACGCCAACAAGTATGGCTTCACCCAAAAAAGGGAGTATACTGCGCTGGAGGAGCGCAAGGAAGAGGCGCCAAAAGTTGTTGTTGCCGGCGACATCTGCGAGGCCTGCCAGTAATGGGCATCATCAACAGCCCCAAGACAGACCCCAATAAAATACTGCCCATGAAGTATCTCTGGGCACGGGAGCATTACAAGTCGGGAGTGGCGAACAACTGGACCCCTGAAGAGGTGGGGATGCCGGATGATCCTTTGGAACCTGGGCTTTTTTTCCACGGCTGAAAGCCTGACCGCGAACAACATTGTGTTGGCAGTGTATAGCCACGTGACGAATCCCGAATGCCGGCAGTATTTATTGCGGCAGGCCTATGAAGAAGCGGTGCACACCGATACGTTCATCTACTGCTGCGATACTTTGGGTTTGGATCCTGACGAGATTTATACCATGTACATGAAGATCCCCTCTATCAGGGACAAGGATGACTTTGTGGTGGAGCTCACCAAGAGCGTCTTCGACCCGACATTTTCCACGGAAGGCCTAGAGAACGTGCGAAAGTTCGTGCATGATCTGGTTGGGTTCTATGTCATCATGGAAGGGATCTATTTCTACGCCGGCTTCGCCATGATGCTCGCGCTGAAACGGATGAACAAGATGGTTGGCATAGGCGAGCAGTTCGAGTACATCATGCGCGACGAGAGCCTGCATCTGGCTTTTGGCTGTGATCTGATCAACACGATCAAGGCGGAGAGCCCTGAAGTGTGGACTGCCGCATTCCAGAAGGAGCTGATAGCCTTGATCAAGAAGAGCGTCGAGTTGGAGAAGAAGTACGCGATCGACGCATGCCCGGAAGGGCTTTTGGGGATAAATGCGCAGCAGTTCATCGACTATGTAGAATATATCGCTGACAGAAGGCTTGAAAGGATTGGCCTTCCGAAGCAGTACGAGACGGAGAATCCGTTTCCCTGGATGTCGCAGAGCGTTGACTTAAGCAAGGAGAAGAACTTCTTTGAGACGCGGGTGACGGAATACCAGACCGGCGGAAGCTTGAAGTGGGAATAAGCTACTTCGGCAACTCAGCAAAAACTTACTGAGAACGTTAAGGAAAGCTGCAAATGTCCAGTGAAAAGGCACAACCGCTATTCGCAAAACGCGTCTACGCTGCCCCCACGAGAGCAGGATCGGCCAAGAAACCTTCTTTCTTTATGTCGTCGATGATATAATGCAACTCTAGGTTATGGATGGCGAATTTTTGCTCCAGATTCTCGATGAAATCTTCCATCTGCCGAAGCGTTACAAAAATGATTTCGACGAGATAGTCGAATCCATTGTTAATCTTGCAAATGGTGTTGACATTCCCATGTTTGGTAAGATACTCACACAGCGCATCGCGACATCTCATGTCGGTCTTAATGAGAACCTGTGCCCGCGTCGCGTAGCCGAGACGGCTGAAATTCAGGAGCGTCGTGTGGCCTCGTATTAACCGGCCTTCATACGTCTGTATTTTATCAAAGACCGTAGAAACTGGAATGCAGAGCATCTTGCTGAGGTCCATCAGCTTGACTCTGGCGTTGGCGCGCAAGGCGCAGATTATTTTCAAGTCCTTTGGTTGTATCATCGGTTCCTCCCCCCGCTATTATCCGCTGTCAATCTCCTAAGCAAGACTTTTCCGAACGATGACATCGGTTGTGATAACGCCATAGAACAATCCTGTACAGTGATTCTTCCCGAGGGTTGTCCGCCTTGCATGAAGAAATCCGTGATCTGTGTGTATAAATATTTATACAATATTTAGAATATTCAACATATTTCTAGAAATCTTTAAATACCCTGCGACAAGAATAGTCCTGTGCGCCGCAGGATTATCAAACAAGGGAAGGACAGCTATACACTTACCCTTCCTAAAGAGTGGATATCAAAGTATAATCTCGGTCCGTTAAGAGAAGTGGAGGTTCGGCAAATCAGAGGCGACCTGATCATTGCTGCTCCCCTAAAGTCTGTTCCCAAGATCATCGAAGCCGATGTTTCCAGCCTTGGCGAGGGGGCAACAAGACGGTATCTGAAGGTCCTGTTCAAGGTAGGATACACTGATATCGTCATTCATTTTGCTGTGTTGCATAACTCCTAGCCCTTAACAATAATCACATAGGCTCTCCTCCCGATAAACTTCTTCGGTGCGTCCAGCTTTGCAGAATTTCCGAATTT
>JAGVXW010000073.1 GCA_018303575.1 Candidatus Woesearchaeota archaeon | reverse complement strand
CTGCATTACCAACCTGTTTGAGCACGCTAGAGACCATGGGGGCATAGGCCAAAAGGCGGAAATGATAGCGTACGCCTTATGAAAAACCCGAAACTTCAGTACATGGCCGGTTATGTCGGGTTATGCCCGACATACTTTCAAACCTTGTTTGAAATTACGCTCGGCCAGCGCGCAAACAGGGGCATGAAGCCCCTTGCCGAGACTAGAAGCATTCTGGATGGTCTCGGACGCGATTTAGCTGATTGGTACCCGTCCGATTTTCGATTAGATTGAGTTTGCTCTGCAAATAAGATCTCCGATTCTACTCCTTGAACATGCCCCACCTATCTAGAAGGACAAACCGGAGCAGGAACACGATGCCTGTCATCATGATAGATGCGAAGAGTGCCTTCCAGCCGAGGATGTCGACCAGGAGCCACATCGCAAGGACGTAGAAGCCAGCCACCCCGAGATTCACCGCGTTGTATTTCCAGAACTTCCTGTGCATCAGGTTGATGGAGACATACACCAGATATTTCAGAAGATAGAGGACAATGACGACAATTGCCGTGGTGATTGCAGTATTGAGATGCAGGATATCGATGAGCCACCAGAGCAAAAGAATTTGCAGGAGAGACTGGATGCCGCCGATCAGCGTGAAGATGGAGAATTTCTTAAGAAAAGCCATGCTCAGAACTCCCACACCGCGACATAATAGCGCCTGAAGACCATGGTGCGCTCGAACTTTGGCTTGCCGAGATGGAACTTGAGGATGGCGGGGGTGACGGCCCAGAAGTGCTCCTTCTCCCAGCTGAGGCCGCGGAAGAGGGTGAAATAGGGTTCAAAGGGAACGGAAATAATCAGCTGCTTTTTCGCGACCCGTTTCAATTCTTTCATCGCCTGCACCGGATTGGGGACGTGCTCGAGGACTTCCTGGCAGAGCACGATATCGAAGCTCTTGTCCTTGAAGCTGAGATTTTGAACATCCTCTTCCTTTATGTTTGGATGCAAGGGCTCGTAATCCGCGAGCGTCACGTCATATTTCTTCTTCATCCTGTCGTAATAGAACATCTCCTGGCAGCCGATGTCGAGAACTGTTTTGCACTCTGATCTTAATAACCTGCCGACGACCTTCCACCGGGCATTCCTGAGCATCCTGTAGATTCTTTTCTGCAGCGTCATTTTTCCCCTATGAGCTTTGATGTCGAGACGCCCGGAAGCAGCCCCACTATATGAATCCTTCCTCCATACTTTCGCACGGTGGGCGCCTCGATGCATTCCTCCCCATATTCCGAGCCGTTGACATGCACATCAGGCCTGATCTCTTCGAGGAGCTCAATCGGGGTCTTTTCGCTGAAAATGGTGACATAGTCCACTTCCGGGAAGGCGGCGAGTATCCTCGCCCTTTCAACCTCGCCATTCAGCGGCCTCGTTGGGCCTTTATTCCCTTTCACCGAACTATCAGAATTCACGGCGACAATCAGGATATCGCCCTGCTTCTTCGCCTCCCTGATGATCTTCTCATGGCCCTGGTGCAAGATGTCGAAGGTGCCGTTCAGGGTGACGATGGTTTTTCCGCTTTCACGCTCTAGATGGGAAACCTGGGCGATGTCGTTTCTCGAAATGAGCTTCTTCCCGTTTTCGAAGAGGATGAACGCGGCTGCCTGCGCGAGATTCGCCGCGATATACTCAGGCCCGGCTTTCCTCGACGCCTCCAGATGCCGCACGCCGTGGCCGGTGAGGACGAGCACCGACTGCATGCCGGCGGCCTTTGCCATGAGAATATCAACATCATGGTCGCCTACCACCCAGGACTTATCGAGGCTGAGACCGAATTCCTTCCTGGCCTGCTCGACGAAATAGGCGCTGGGCTTCCGGCATTCGCACCCTTCTTCGGGGCGATGGCCGCAGGAATAGACTTTTCGGACGCTAATGCGGTGCTTCTTCAGCTCAGCGACAAGATGATTATTGAACGCGTGCATCTGTTGCTCAGAATAGTGCCCTCTTCCCACGCCAGACTGGTTAGTGATGATGAAGAACGCGAAGTCCTTGAGCTTTTGGAGAGAAAGGATGACATCCTCATACAGCTCAAAATCCTCTACCTTATGGACATAGCCCTTGTCCTTGTTCAGGGTGCCGTCGCGGTCAAAGAAGATGGCTTTCATGCTGGAGCTCCTTCAGCGACACTGGCGCTGTGCCGATCTTGCCCACCTTGATGCCCGCGGCCTGGTTGGCCAGCACTGCCGCCTGCCGAAGCGCGATGCCAGAGGAGAGCGCCAACGCAAGTGTCGCTATGACCGTGTCGCCGGCGCCTGAGACGTCATAGACTTCCTTGGCGACAGTGGGGATATGGACTCCCTGCTTTCCTTTCTCGAAGAGCGATATGCCCTTTTCTCCCCGGGTGAGGAGCACGTGGCAGTCCAGCTCTTCGGCGAGCTTCTTTCCCGCCTGCTCCACCTCCTCAAGCGTGTTGAGTTTTATTCCCGCCATCTCTTCCGCCTCTTTCCTGTTCGGGGTGATGAGCGCGCAGCCCCTGTACCAGGACTTATGCTGGGGCTTGGGGTCGATGATGAGCGGGATCTTCCTGCTTTTCGCCATGTCCTTGAGCACTTTCAGCAGGCCTTCCGTGATTGTTCCTTTCGCGTAATCAGAGACGATAATGCAGTCGAGGCGCTCCCACTTCGCGATCGCGTCAATCAACTGCTTCGCAACCGCGCCGTTGGCAGAGGCGGAATCCTCATAATCTATCCTCAAGAGCTGCTGGCTCTGGCCGAGGACCCGGATTTTCTGGATTGTTGGCTTTGCAGAGTCCGTGACCAGGCCCCGCACGTCAATGTCGCGTTTCTGCAATTCCTTGATGAGGATATCTTTCGCGATGTCATTTCCTACGATGCCGACAAGCAGAGCACAGCCTTCCATGGCGGCGACATTGCTGGCTGCGTTCGCGGCTCCGCCTGGGACGAAGCTTTCCTTCCTGACCGAGACAATGGGCACTGGGGCCTCTGGCGAAATCCGTTCCACTTCGCCGAAAATATACTTGTCGAGCATGACATCGCCGACAATGAGGATGCGCTTCCCTTGCCAGTTCATTGAAACGGACGGATTGTGTAGTCCTTGCCCGTCCGTTTCAATTCCGAAAACTGAGGTTTTCGTCATGCGATCACCTGCACGTATTCGTTGACAGCGTCATGGAGCTTCCAGGAGGCCTTGAACTTGAGCATCTTTTCCGCAAGCGCCGTGTCTGCCTGCGTGTTGTTTTGATATGTCTTCGGATCATACGGCATCTCAATGTATTCTGGCTTCAGTTTCATGTTGAGCGCCTTGTTGAGATGAGCAATAAGATCGTTGAAACTTGTTCCGATGCCTGTCCCCACATTGTAAACTCCAGAGGGAGCATCCAGAGCGAGGATATTCGAGTTCACGACGTCTTTCACGTAGATATGATCCCTTTTCTGCTCGCCGAACTTGAAGATTTTCGGCTGCTTGCCATCTTTCATCTGCCTTGTGAGATGATAGACCATGCTCGCGGCCCTGCCTTTCGCCGCTTCCTTCGGGCCAAAAACATTGAAGTAGCGCAGGCCGACGATGGGCATGGATGGAGCGAGCTTTCCCGCTTCCTCGTCCATCATCAGCTTAGATTTGCCATAGGCGCATGTGACATCCTTCTCCTGATCCTCCTTCATCGGGACAGGACCATTGCCATAGAGATTCGCGGTGGAAGCGTAAATGAGCTTTGCTTTGCATTTTTTCGCAAGCTCAACCATCTTGCGAAAGCCACCGAGATTTTGCCCCATCACTTCGTCATCGTCGGGGTGCCGCGGATCGGTGATAGCGGCCTGATGGCAGATGGCATCGAATTTTTCCTTAAACTCATAGGCTGTTGCATCTCCATCAATGACTTTCCCCTTGAATCCCTTGAGATTCTCACGAGAGCCAGTGGAGAAATTGTCCAGAACTATCACGTCATGGCCAAGCTTTTCCAATTCCAGGGCAAGATTGGAGCCAATAAATCCAGCGCCCCCTGTGACCAGGCATTTCATTGCGACAGCTCCTCGTCGATGATCTCGCAGATGATGTGATAGGCGAGCATGTGGCACTCTTGGATCCTCGGCGTGTTGGAGGAGGGCGCGTTGATGTTCAGATCGCTCAAGGGTTTCAGTTTGCCTCCGTCTTTGCCAGTGAGGGAGACGACTGTCATCTCCATCTCCTTCGCTTTCTTTGCGGCCTTCAGCACATTAGGAGAATTTCCAGAGGTCGAGATCGCGAGCAGGACATCGCCTTTCTGGCCGAGCGCCTGCACCTGCCTTTCAAAGACTGATGCATAGTCATAGTCATTCGACCAGGCGGTGAGGATGGAAGAATCTGTGGTGAGGGCGATGGCCGGGAGGCCTCTGCGCTCTTTCCTGTAGCGCCCTACCAATTCAGCGGCGATGTGCTGGCTGTCAGCGGCGGAGCCGCCATTGCCGCAGATGAGTAGCTTGCGGCCGTCCGTCAGCGCAATCAAGATTTGTTTTGCTGCGGCCTCGATGTTCTTTTCTTCCGCGAGGAACTTCCTCTTGGTTTCAATCCCTTCCTGGAGCATCTCCTTGATGGTTGCCATGCGATCACCTTTCATAAGTATGACTTTTTCATACTTCTATCCTATTTTTGTTCTTGATATATAAATCTTATGAATTTCAGGACGATATATTTATATAGTAATGGTATTACTAGGTATGAAGATGAAGAAAGAAAAGATCGCTATTTCCATCGATTCGGGGGTGCTTTCGCTCCTGGACTCCAAGGTGGACGGCTCGATGCTGCGGTCGAGAAGCCAGGCCATCGAGTATTTCCTGGGGAAGGGACTACAGGAAGACTCGGTGACGATTGCTGTCCTGCTCCTGAGGGGCGGCCAGCAGGGAATCGCGTTGAAGCAGATCCATGGAAAATCGCTTCTCCAACATCAGGTGGAATTTTTTGTTTCAAGCGGAATAAAAACACTCTATCTGGTCACCCAGTCGCCATCGAGAGAGCTTCGTGAGTCCTTAGTCGGGCTCCCTGTAGAAATCGTAGAAGCCAATAAGCGGGGAAACGCTGGCGCTTTGTCCGAACTCTCTGAAAAAATCATAAGCAACTTCGTCGTGATGTCGGGCGACACCTTGAATCACTTCGATCTCAGGCGGATGGT
>JAGVXW010000072.1 GCA_018303575.1 Candidatus Woesearchaeota archaeon | reverse complement strand
AGCATTCGCAAGCCATCATCCGGATTCGGGGAGAACGCATGAGGCAGATATCACGCTCAATTATGACGTGAATGTAGGCGATCGCCTGAGGCTCTCGCCCAACGTCACGTATCTGACCTTTCCCAACCTCGACCTTCGCGCAAGGACAGAACTCGCGGTAAAGGCGACGCTTGACGATACGTATTCGCTAAACGTTGTCCGGGACCTCGACAACAAGGAAGGGTTGAGGAGAGGCACCTACGTCGAGCTCGGCGCGAGGAAGGCGTTCGAGGTTTTTGGCCTCAATCCCGTCGCCGACATCGCCGTCGGCTGGGAGAACCATTTCCTGTCAAACGAAACCGGCCTGAGGCATATCGACGCGGGACTGAGCTTGCCGATTCCCTTGAAGTTCCTCGGAGAGAATGTGACACTCATCCCCGGCATTCGCCGCACGGAATCGCTCAACGACAAGGTCGCGAACGACAAGTGGTATGGCGGCTTGACGCTAGAAGTCAAGTTCTGACATGAAACCAATACAGACAGCGCTTGGTGAGTTTAGCAGGGAAAAATTTGACGCTCTCACACATGTGCGCGAAATTGCTTTGGACAGATTGAGGGAGGAATTGAAGGAGAGGGGGTACAGAGAAGTAACGACTTCCACCCTTGTAAACATCGCAGGCTCATGCGAAAATCCCTATGCCTCATTTAGACTAAACTATTACGGAACTCCCGCGCACTTATCCCAAAGCGCGCAAATCCAGTTGGAAAACCTGGTTCTGAGCTTGAGGCGCGGCTTCTTTACTGTGAACAATAGCTTTAGAGAGGAAAATTATGATGATCCCGAGGCGCAAGGACGAAGGCTGTCTGAATTCACTCTTGTCGAGCCAGAAAGGCCATTTGAGGGCTTATCCCCAGAACAGGCATTGGAAAGGATTATCGAAGAAGAAGCAGAAGTTGTCAAAATTGCAGCGCTAAGGGTGGTAGAGCAATGTTCTCCTGATCTCAAGGTCTTGGGCGGAGATGTCGATTACTTGAGAAAGGCCCTGTCGGCAAGATTTGACAGAATAACCTACGATGAGACGGTGAGATTGTTGAAGAGGGAAGGAGTACTCAACGAAAAAGGAAAAGAATATGCGTTTGGCGATGATTTAGGGGTGAGAGCAGAAAGAAAGATTCTAGAAATGTTTGGCAATATGCCTACCTTTGTTACCCACTATCCGGCATCAATCAAATTCTTCAACATGAAACGAACAGCAGATGGAGAACATGTATATAGTGTTGACTTGCTCACGCCGAGATTAGGTGAAACCGTCGGTGGGGCAGTAAGGGAAGAGAACGGAGAGGTCATCAAACAGCAGCTTAGAGAATCAAGAATTGTAGACTTCCTGAAAGATCAGGCAAGAGAGCGGGCAGCGCAATCGCATCAAGACCCGGAGCTTGCCGCGCAATCAGTCGATCCGGTCATCCATTTCCCAGACTATTTTAGCATGCTCGGCCAGACAGAGCCAATATTGAGAGGCGGTTACGGAATAGGATTTGAGCGCTTTGTGGGATTCTTGTTGCAGTCTAATGATATTCTGGATACAGTAGCCCATAGAACGCTTCGCCCCTCGACAGGGTAGTATCAAATGGGGTACAAACGAATGGACGATAGAGCCAAGGCGGAAAGAGAACTCCTGAAAATGAGATATGTCAGGCCATATTCTCCCGAAGAAAGCAAGGCGATAGGGAAGTACAAGGACGGAACTTTCGGAGTCAGCAATCTTGCCTTCGCGCTGTATTCAAACGGGCGCAACGCAAGAGGAAAAAGCTTGGAGCGCCCTTTTGGGTTGATGTACGAGGATGGATCCACGCTTTTTTCAATAGGATATTTCAAGAAGGAGCACGACTCCGAGGACGCGCCAGGATATGTGCTGATTGTAGCTCCAAGGGGAAAGCATGCCATCCAAAGGATCGTTGAGATCGCTGAGAGGGCGCTGCACGACGATTCAATCCCTTGCGCTGGAGTCTATGCGCGATTCTTGGCCTTGGATCAATACCTTGAGTTGCTGGGCGAAGGATTTCTTCCGGTAAAAGAAAGCCCCTGGCATCCGGAAGCGCCTGAGGAGGACGAAACCTATACGCATTCAATTGTGACCATTGATGATTTGCTTGCGGATTCTGAGGGAATAGATGTAAAGGTGATCCCGGGCCTGAGTCAAAACTCCAGAAGGAAGGCGAGGGATAATTACGAGCGGTTCAGGAATTTTCTGGAAAGAAACCAGATGGAGTATGAGCTCTGCGAATTGACTGATACTCGGATAGAGGCCGCAAGAACGGTGATCGGCGCTCACTTCGGGATGCTCGCGCAAAAGGGGAAAGCGATAGGTTCGACTCCAGAAGATCATCAGAATTCTTTGGATTTCAGAATGCTTGCTCTTCCCGACGTGCTTGCTTACGTCGGGTATCTTGATGGACAGCCGGTTTCGGTTTTTGTCGGTGAATGGGTAAGCCCAAACAGGTTTGCTCTCTACACTCCATTTACATTAAGGGATGTTAGGGTTGTTGAGGTGCAGGATGAGGTCGGTGTTACTGCATTGCCCTTATACGCCTATGTGCGGTTGTTCTCTCAATTGCGGCAAAGAGGAATCGCGGAAGTCCATCTGGGGGGCTCCGAGCTTCCAGACCTCAACGTCTTCAAAAGGCGGCTTGGCGGGAAGAATGACCCATCGTACTGGGCTGTCAGGCTGAAATAACGAGGGGTTTCTAAGGGAGACAATATCTTAATAAACCCCTCTTTGGTTTCTTTTCCCATGAACATCTACGCGGTCGGCGGCTACGATCAGATCGGCGGCAACATGACGGTCGTCGAGGTCGGCGAGGAAGCTGTTGTGCTCGATATGGGGCTCTACCTCGAGCCCTACATCCAGTACACGGACGATCTGGAGTTCGAGCAGGTGAAGATCGAGGACTTGAAGAAGATCGGCGCAGTGCCTGACGATTCTATTATCCTTCCCATCAAGAAGAAAATAAAAGCCATCGTGCCCAGTCACGCGCATCTCGACCATGTCGGCGCCATCGTCTGGATGTCCAATCAGTATGATTGCCCAATCATCTGCACTCCCTTCACGGCCGAGGTCATCAAGGCCATCGCCAAGGACGAGAAGATCACGCTCAAGAACCCCGTAAAATCTGTGCCCTCCAACGGCACGTACAAGCTCACAAATAAGATCACGCTTGAGTTCGTCCATGTCACGCATTCTACCCCACATACTGCCATGGTGTGCATCCACACGCCAGAAGGCAGAGTGATGTACGCCAATGACTTCAAGCTCGACAACTCTCCTGTCCTGGGCAAGAAGCCGAATTATGAGCGTTTCAAACAATTGGGCGAGGAAGGCATCAAGGCCCTCATCTGCGACTCCACGCGAGCCCTCACGTTGGGCAAAACCCCGTCAGAGCAGGTCGCCAAAGAAATGCTGAAGGATGTCATGCTCGGCACCGACTCAAGCGGGAAGGCCATCGTCTTCACAACCTTCTCCAGCCATATCGCGCGCCTCAAATCAGCCGTGGAGTTCGCCCAGCAGATCGGGAGAAAGGTCGTCATTCTGGGAAGGAGCCTGGGAAAATACATTGAAGCAGCGGAGAACGTCCATTTGGTGGACTTCTCAAAAACATGCGAGATTGTCCGCTACGGTAAGCACATCAGGCGCAAGCTGCAGGAGATCCAGCGCTCCCCGGAGAAATACGTGATGATTGTGACCGGCCACCAGGCGGAGCCCAAGGCAACCTTGTCAAAGATCGCAAGAAGGGAGCTCCAGTTCCGCTTCAGCAAGGAAGATCATATCATCTTCTCCTGCGGCGTCATTCCCACGGCGATCAACCAGGAGAATCGCCACAAATTGGAAGAAGACCTCAAGGAGATGGGCGTGCGCATCTTCAAGGATATTCACGTCTCCGGCCACGCAGCCAAAGAGGACTTGAGGGATCTCCTCACCCTCCTCAAGCCGAAGCATCTGATTCCCGCGCACGGCGAATTGGACATGCGCATGGCGCTCGCCAACCTTGCCGTGGAGCGCGGCTACCGCATGGACAAGAACATCCATATTCTGCATAATGGCGGCCATCTTCAGCTTCGGTGATGCTTAGCTGGTTCTAAGCCTGATTCAGGAGCAGAAGGATCTTCATACAGGAAGCGCAAAACATTTAAATACGCCCCCGGCACTTCCCGCTCGGGGGAAACAATGAAATTGACGCTTGCCGAGCCGAGCATTCTGAAGGAGAGCATCGTCATCATTTCTGAGCTCGTCAACGAGGCCCGCTTCAAGGTGAACAAGAACGGCCTCGAGATGGTTGCCATGGACCCGGCCAATGTCGCCATGGTGATCTTCAAGCTCCTTAGCTCTTCATTCACAGAATACGCTATAAAAGAGGATGTCGAGCTCGCCATCAACCTGCAGAACCTCAAGCAGGTTTTGAGGAGAGCCAAGCCCAACGACATGCTCACGCTCGAGATGCAGGACAACAAGCTCAGCATCCAGCTCCGAGGCAAGACAACGAGGACGTTCAGCTTGCCTATCATCGAGCTGGAAGATCGGGAACAGCGCGTTCCCGACCTCAAGTTTCCGGTCAATATCACGATGCCCTGCGAGGTGCTCAACGATTCTGTCGAGGACGCTTCCATTGTCGCCGAATCCTTGGCCTTTGAGGCCGAGAAGGGGAAGCTTCACATCTTCGCGCAGGGCGATCTCTCGCAAGTGAAGGTAGACATCGCCGAGGATGATAGCACCCAGATCCAGGCGGAAGGGAAAGTAAAATCAAAGTACAGCATCGAGTATCTCAAGAAGATGGTTGCCGGCTCCAAGCTCTCGGAAAAAGTCGAGATTCATTTCAACAAGGATTATCCGCTGCGCTTGGATTACAAGGAAGTGGATAAGGTGCAGCTCAGCTTCATCTTGGCTCCAAGGGTCGAGAACGACTAAACACTCCGGTATTCTGGTCTTTTCTCCAGGAATATCATCCCTCAAGCGGTATATGGACGGGTATAGCGAACGCATGATATTTTCGTAAACCTTGAGTGTAGCGAGAGGATTCGAACGAAGTGAGATATATAGCAAAAGACATAAATTATTAGACAGATAATGTCTTTTGCTTATTTGAGAAGTCGGATTCAATGCTCAAGACGTTTTTCCGACTTCTCAAATCTCGAAAACCGCACGAGGGAATACCCTACACGCTAG
>JAGVXW010000071.1 GCA_018303575.1 Candidatus Woesearchaeota archaeon | reverse complement strand
GAACAAATATAGCTGATCGGCTCACGCGACTAAGAAGGCCAAACAAACCCCTACCCTGTCAAAAAGCTCACCCCCTAAACAAACCTGCGGAGATACTGCCGATTTCGTAACATTTATATATTGCCTTCACGAGAAAGTGCAAAAAAGAGGTGTAGCATGTCGAAAAAGGCGGCGCTCGAGCTTTCTATCAACGCGATTGTCATTGTTATCCTGGCCATGACCCTGCTTGGCCTGGGTCTGGGATTCGTCCGTAATATGTTCAAGGACATTGGCGATACAACCTCTTCGGTGCAGGACCAAGTCAGGGAGCAGATTTTGGATGATTTGAGGACAGGCGACAAGAAGCTCTCCTTCCCAAGCTCGCAAGTCACCATTGACTCCGGGGATGAGCAGCTGCTCGCGATGGGCGTCAAGAACGTTGACCCGAGGAAGCTGTTTTTCCGCGTTGTGTTCGCCGAAATCCTGAAAGACGAGACCGGCACGACGCGCACGGATATCATCCTGCCGGGTGACAAGGTCGAGGGAAGGCCATTCGAGTTGCTCTGGGACTCTACGCCCCAGTCACTGGGCCCTGCGGACGCCGTTGTCATCCCCGTAACACTCAAGACCGACAAGACCGCGACAGGCACGAAGCTGCTGAAGATCAGCATCATCGAAATGGACGAGTTTGGCAATGACATGGCTGACACGAGCGGGCTCACCGTCGAATATGCCACCAAAACATTCTTCGTGAGGTTCGTCTAAGATGGCAAAAAAGAGGCTGACCCAATCAGAAGAGTTCGAGATCCTCAAGCTGGTGCTGGACAAGTTCCTGTGGCTGGGCTTCGGTGTCATGGCGCTCGGGCTCTACAAGACGTTCACCAGCTCGTTCGCCGCGGGGCTGACGTGGATTATCGTCGGCGCTGTGCTGCTCATCCTCTTCATGGTGCTGATCGTCAAGGAGTTTGAAGTGATCCGGTAATGGACCGGGGCATCGAGCTTTCTCTGAATTTCATTGTCATTTTGATCATTTCCTTGGTGATGTTCGGCTTCGGCGTGATGTTTGTCTACAACCTTGCGGCTGGCACGGAGAGCATCAAGAGCATGACGCTGGAGCAATTGGATGACAGCATCGTGGATTTACGTTGCCGGTACAATGAAAAGGTCTGCCTGGACCGGGATAGGATTGAACTGAGGCAGGGCGAGCTCAGAGTGCTCACGCTGCGCGTGCTCAACATCGACAGCGCTGACGCGGAATTCCGGATCACGGTGCGCAAGGGCATCTTCGTCAGCCCGGATAACCAGCGCTTTGCGCCGGGCGAGCCGGGCTGGGAGAACACCATCCTCGTGCTGCCGGAGGAGCGCTTCGAGCGCATCGTGGCTAATGACGCGAAAACTGTCGGCGTCGGCTTCGAGCGGCCCAAGGGCGGCGTGCAGCGAGGAACCTATGTCTTCGATATCGTGATCGAGAAGAAGGATACAACGGGCTTGTTCGTTGAGTATGACCCTGTGCACAAGTTCTATGTGAATGCCAAGTAGCCGAAAGATTTCCGGATTTTGCGGGCGCGATGATATTAAGGAGCGCTATCTTATGGGTTTATGGTCCAGAAAAGCTTAAATAAGCGCACGTATTACACAGGTTACAATGGTCAACCTCACCTTATCGGTGCCGGAAGAGCTGAAGAAGAAGATGGACACCCTTCCCGAATTCAACTGGTCGGAGATCGCGAGGCAGGCGATAGCCCAGCGCATCAAGGATTACGAAATCATGAAAAATTTCGTTTCCAAGAGCAAGATGACCCAGGAAGACGCAATGGAGCTTGGCAGGAAGGTGAACAAGGCGGTGGCGAAGCGCTACCTCGAGCGCTGGAAGTCGTTGTAGACGCGAATATCCTCTTTTCGGCGCTGATTAAGAGGGGCTATCTCTTTGATTTTATTCTGCATTGCCCGTTTCGCCTGTATACTCCTGCGTTTGTCTTCATGGAAATCCAGAAGCATATCCTCACCATCGCTCGTAAATCTGATATGTCTCCAGCAGAGGCTGACCAGACGCTCAATGTCCTTATGCGTTCATTGATAGTTCTTCCAGCAACTGAAGCGGATGTCTGCCGTGAAGAAGCTTTGTTGATAACTCCTGATATCAATGATGTCCATTATCTTTCTCTCGCTTTAAAACTACAATGCCCCCTCTGGTCGGAGGATAGGGCTCTGAAGAAACAGAAACGAGTGAAGGTCTATACGACACAAGAAGTGCTTCGTATTCTCGGTTTAGCAAAAAGTGATTAGGCTTTGGCAATCTTCGTGAAGCTCTTGACATCCAGCGACGCGCCGCCGACCAGGGCGCCGTCAATGCTCTCCTTCGCGAGCAGTCCCGCTATGTTCTCGGGCGTGACGGAGCCGCCATACAGGATCCTGATGTGCTCCGCAGCGCTTTTCGAGAACAGCTGGGCGATGAGCATGCGGATGTAGGAGTGGACTTCCTCGGCCTGTTCCGGGGTCGCGGTTTTCCCAGTGCCAATAGCCCAGACCGGCTCATAGGCGATCATCAATTGCTCTGCATCCTTCAGGCCACGCAAGGCTTCCATCTGCTCACGGACAACAATTCTGGTCTTGCCCTGCTCGCGCTCATCGAGGGTTTCGCCGACGCAGAAGATGACGTGAAAGCCATGGCTGATTGCTGACGCTACTTTCTTCTGGATGAGCGCGTTGTCTTCTTTGAAGAGATGCCGGCGCTCGGAGTGGCCGATGAGCACGTGCGTGACGCCGATGTCCTTCAGCATGAGAGGTGATACTTCTCCAGTGAATGCGCCGGCGTCTGCGAAATGCATGTTCTGCGCGCCAATCCTGATTTGCGTGTCTTTGCAGGCCTTGACGGCGTCTGCCAAGGAGAGGAATGAGGGAAGAACGATGATTTCTCTGCCTTCAAACTTTGATTTCTTGAGCGCTTCGAGAAAGGACTTCGCTTCCTTTCTGGTTTTATTCATCTTCCAATTGGCCGCGAAGACTTTAGTTCTCATGGCGCTGCTTTGTGCCCTTTCGTATATAAGCTTTTCCGGCGACAAGGACGAGGGAGAAGAAAATTGCCAATAGAAAGATGGAGACGCCCATGTCGAAGAAGAGGCCCTGCGGATAGAGGTTCACGATGACATCTCCCGCAGGAAAGACCCACGTGCCAGCGTCGAAGAACAGCAAATGGAACAGCGTGAAGGAAGCGTCGAAGAAGAAAATCATCGCCAACAGGAGCACGAGACAGAAGGAGAGATTGATGATGCCGGCGATGAACAGCGGCCTTCTGATGTCCTGTTTCTTCCGAATCGCTAATATCACCGAGAGCAAGCAGACAAGAAGCAGGGAATTGACGAAAAAAATCAGCCGGCTCATCACGCGCTGGACATCGCGCATGTGCTGCAGTTCGCGATCGTTCAAAGGGAGCAATGACGGATACGGATTATTGCCCTTCAGATAATCCAAAACCTCTTCATTGTACGCGATGACATTGGCTTGGGGGAATCTCTCCTGGATGCCATAGTTCTCGAAGAGCGGAGGGTAGTTATGGGGGTTGAATATTGTCGCGTAGGCAGCCAATGGCAAGGGGAGGAGGGAGAAAAAAAGAATGAGGAGGACAGGAAGGAGTTTCATGCCTTCCCTAAGATTGCGTGTTATTTAATCCTTGTGATAGCCCACGTCCGGCCCCAAGAAGAAGCCCGAAGGCACTTTTACCCCCCTATGCTCCCGGGTCTCGGTGTTGAGAAAAACATGGCTCGCGCTTATGCCCCTCAGATGTTGATCAAGCGCAATGTCAGCGACCGCATGCCTGCAAGCCGCGGGGACGAACGAAACCAGGTGAGTTTTGTCGTCCGTCACAAGGCCAGCATACTTGACATACGCGCGAGCGCACCCATTTTCGATAGTTTGGTCGCCCTGCGCCCGGAGCACAAGTTCTGAAAAGTACAGGCAATCGCGCCTTCCCGGCTTGCCGTGGTCATGGCGAATGACATCTTTCTCTGCAAACCCTTCTTGGGTTAATGTATACCTATGGAAGCCCCAGAGTTCCGCATTGGCACCCGAGTGCCCCTTATAGAAGGCGTTTCGAACCCGATGAGGATCATGAGAGGAGCTCTCCTGCTTCATGCCCTGATCATCGATGACGAAGGTAAACTCCACTTCCTTCCCCAGTTCACACGCCGTTTTCGCTAGCGAAGTAGCTTGCGCCATAGAATAGCGTGCGAACATGCCAGCACCTATCAAATCCTCGTGCTCTTCACGCGAAAGCCGATCAAGCATATAATCCAAATGCAGGCTTCCTGCCTGGAAGACGACACGTGGCTTATCTGAGAATGCCATGTCTCTTAGGACTTTCAACCAGAGCGTTTCTGAGTTAGCGATTGGCTCCATTGTTTCCACCTAGAAGTGGTATATCGCAGACATAGATTAAATAATCGCTCAAATATTAGTAAATAAATGGATAAATTTATATATTATTACATTATTTTACCATAATATGCTTAAAGAGCTGGATAAGATAGACAAGCGGATTCTCTTTGAATTAGACAGGAATGCGCGGATTCCTGACACGAGATTAGCGAAATTAGTGGGAAGGAGCAAGGAAAGCGTAAGGTACCGCATTAAGAAGCTTCAGGAAGAAGGCATCATCAAAGGGTTCACCACTTGGATTGATCCGTGCAGGCTGGGCTTTCTTCCGGGAAAGATTTACCTTCAGCTCGCTAATCGTCCGGAACAGAAAAAAGCGTTTGTTGAGCACGTGAAAAAAGATAAGCGATTGTTCTGGCTGGGCATCGCTGAAGGCGCCTGGAACGCCGGGCTCACCTATTTTGTGCGGTCGAATAGTGAATTGTTCGAGCTCAAGAACGCGCTGTTCTCCAAGTTCAAGGACCTGATACTTGAAAGCAAGATCGGCGTCTTGGTGAACGTCGCCGCGCACGACAAGACGTTCTTCTTTGAGACGCAGACGGAATGGAAGAACATGTTTTATTCCATTGAGCACTATGACCTTGAACCTATCGAGAAGCAGATTCTGAAAGAGCTCTTCCTGAACTCGCGGGAGAGCGTTGTTGAGATCGCGAGAAAGCACTCCAGCACCGTCGACATCGTCCGGAACCGCATGAGGAAGCTAGAAGAGAGGGGCATCATCTTCCGCTACCTCGCGAAAATAGACTACAACAAGCTCGGATACGAGTTCTACAAGACGTTCCTGTATACAAAAAATCTGACACTGGAGGACGAGCGGCGCTTCCTTGAGTATACTCGTCAACAGCCAGAAATCATCCACTTCGTCAAGCTGATTTCGCCCTGGGATATCGAGCTGGAGATCATGTGCGAGAGCTACCAGGATTACAACAGCATCATCTCCGGCCTGACGGAAGAGTTCTCTGAAGTGATTTCGAAAGTCGAAACAGCGATCATGGGCGAAGATTA
>JAGVXW010000018.1 GCA_018303575.1 Candidatus Woesearchaeota archaeon | reverse complement strand
AACAAAATCAATTTCACACCCGAAGCATTCCACGGGGACTGGAATTACTCAATTAATCCCAACGAAGTTGACCAGCTCATTTCTTGACGACCCCTAAGGCAGTTGCTAGATTGTGGTGCTACTGTTAATATAATAAATCGTAAAAGGTTATTACATGCTAAATGTTATGGCTACCGAAATTCATCGGGGCAAACTTTGATAGTTTCTTCAGGTAATTTTACCGGACCGGGCATGTCTCAAAATGTAGAAGCATCCGTTTTTTTGGATAATCTGACAACAAACGATATTGGGTTCTCATGGCTAGATTTAACTAAGTCTATTGTAAACCAAAAATGGGATATCTATCAGCCTAGTTTGCAAAAAATGAACGCTCCCGCATGGAAGCTATTATTTGATGAAGTAAGCACGGCCCCAATAATCCTTGATGAAACGGAAGCGGTTTCGATGATATTAGTTTTAGGTCATGCAGATACTGCTAGGATTCAAGCAAATAAAAGAAGTGCAGCTTCAAAAGGAACGCAATATTTTTGGTTAAGTAAGGATTGTTTCGATTTTTTCCCACCATTAACTATCAGAAACACTAGGGGGTATAAAACAGCATATTCCACATTAATTAAGATGAATTATGTTGATTTGGGGCTGATAGACAATGAATGCAGGGTTACTTTCGAAGCCGAAAATAATTTTGATTTTAGACTCGGTACTGGAAAACTTAGGTATACAAAAATAGCTCAATCTGGAGATATTGCGATTATTTCCCGCATTAAGGAATCAGAATACAGTTTACGAATATTAAGAATGAGTTCTAGAAACGCCAAAGCTTTGCTTCCTTTTGCCCTTAATTTTATTGGTCATAAAGGTAAGAAATATGGTTTTATTCCTAACTCAGAACTTGAAACTATTTTGAAGATCAAATTATAAGAGTTTATGATATTTTTTACTCGGGGAAGCTATAGAAACTACTTTTTTTATTCCTTTATGGGTTTAATACCCTAGAGCTCTGCTCCGGTGGGTAGTTCATTCATGCCCAAACTCGCTATTCTCCGTGACTTCTGGATATTTCTCATATACATATTTTAGCAATTCCGTCGGAGTAAAGCTTCTAAACTGGTTTGTATAATCCACTAACTTATTTCGAAGATCTAAAGAAAGTCGTTTGTTGAAAGCATCCGCCGCAACTTTCTTACCATAAACAGTGATGGAATAGGTATAGGCCGTATTGAGCCCTTGAGTCAATTCGGCCTTTTCTTCGATTGCGCCTTCCTCTTCTAGTTCGGCGAGTTCTTCATTTATTTCTTCGCAGAAAGGTCCAAAACGATAATGAGTATATTCAAATAGCTTATTCTCAAATACCTCTCGGTTTAACAAGTAAATGAATTTCTGAAGATACGTTCTTCCCCAAATTTTATCTCTCAGATAAAAAACTGAAAGTAAGATATCCCTTTGGTTAGCCATTTTTTTTCACCTCCTTAGTCTGAAAGTACTTGAGCTTCTCGGAGTCATATAAGATATGCCCATAAAGACGAATATTGCCGCCCTTCTCCGACCTCTTTGAAATCAGAATAACCCCTGACTTATCTTTGTCTTTGTTCTTAAACAAAACGACGTTAATATCGGTTTTCAAACGCTGATTCGAATCAGAAATCCGATCCAAAAGTGAAACCATAACCTTGCTCCCATCATGAAGAACCGTAATCTGACAATGGGACCGGAGGGTGTAACACGCTGAGGCAATCTCGCTCTCACCTTTCAGTTGCCTGCACTTCTCGCGAGGATCTTCAATGTCAAAGTCCGAAGTCTCGTATGCCTGCTCAAGGTCGCGAAGATCTTTCTCTGCATTTTTGAGTTCTTCCTTGAGTTGGTTGAAGATTGCACGTGGGTGAACACATTCAAACTCCTGTTTCTTGTGTGAGTTACTTACAGAGGTGATTAGTTCCGCGTTTTGGAATCTCTCAACGACATTATATGCAGTTGCGCGACTTTTTTTATGGGCCTTTATGCTAACTAAGATGTTCTCTACGTCCTTAACAGAAAAACGCTTCTTTCCGCACAGCCTAAAGAACGCTTCGGCTTCCTCATCGGAGAGACCCTTCAATCCTTGGAGCGACTTCTTGAAAGCGGGGTAACCGGCAGCCACAATACTTCTTCTTGATATTATGTTTATAAAGCTATGTTTTCACAGGATAAATACATTTTCATCTTGAATATGAATATTCTGGATAGGTATACATTTTTGTCCAAAAATTAGACACATATATATAGAGCCTCTGAGCTAGGGGAGTCTACCTGCATTGAGCTGGAACGCAAAGTGAAACCATGAAAAAAAGAATTGACCATTGGATTGACGGAGACACAGGCATCTTCACAGACGGGCGGATTTTTCGGCTTGCAGGAGTGCGAGCGCCGGAGCATCACCAGTTCGGAGGAGAAACAGCCACAAGGAGAGTAGCGGGCATGACTGGCCAGAGCAATGGCCTTGTGAACGTCAGAAGGGTAGGCGGCAGTTACGGGCGAGACGTCGTTGAGCTGCGGAATGGAGATGGCTCGATAAATGGTAGAATGCGGTCGAGGGGCTATACCCACAGTGGAAGGTGACAAGATGAAAACAGCACCATGGTTCGCAGTATTTTTGGGCATATTGTTACTGACCGGCTGCGCTTCGCCGGAAAAACCGAGGGCGGCGATTATTCAGGCGTCGCTTGAAAGCGCAACGATTGTCAGTGGGGGTTCCACCAATCTCATACTAGATGCGAAGGATACTGGAAAAGTTCCGGCAACCGTAAAGTTTACAGTGACGACAGAAGCGCCTGATAAGGTGGGATTCTCCTACCCTGCAGGCTTGGAGTTCACTTTACAGCCTGAAGAGACAACAGGTAAGAAATTAATCAAGGTTACAGGTACCAGCGAGACTATTAAGACCAGCTATCGAATTAACATCTTCCTGGTAGACTCCCAGGGTACGCCATACGACCAGAGAGAAGTCATTCTTGATGTGACCAAAGGAACATAGGTGAAACAAATGCCAAACGCAGATACACACGCAGGAGCAGGCGCTCTCACTTCGCTGGGAGCTTATTTGCATTTGAGGACGCAGAAAGGATATCAAGTAGACGCGGCAGAGCTGGTAGGTGTTGGAATATGTGGCGCGGTAGTTGGCCAAGCTCCGGATTGGATTGACCCGCCGACTAGCCCTCAGCACCGTGGGATAGGTCATAGTGCGTTACTGGCGGGAATTGTCATAAGGAAGCTCTGGGACACTATTTCAGTTCACCCCACAATGAACTATCTGCAGAAGGATTTCTCTAAGGCCGTCCTCCTGGCTTACCTCAGTCACCTCGGATTGGACGCTTTTACGCCTGCAGGACTTCCAGGATGAACGTTTCAATAAGGTATATATTTTTATAGTGAGTGCATAACTAAAAGGCATGAGCAAGCGATTGATTCCCTTAGCAGCAATGGAGAAGCTGCTCAAAGAGGCCGGAGCTGAGCGCGTATCTGAGGGCGCCAAGCAGGAAACCAAGGAAGCCCTTGAGAAGCACGCTAGGGTTATTGGTAAGCTTGCGGCAAAGTTCGCGCAGCACGCCGGCAGAAAGACTGTCCAAGCAGAAGACATCAAAATGGCGTTGCAGACGTTCTCGCGATGACCTCCTCCCCACCCTAAAGGGATGGGGTTTCCTACGTGAAGGTCACGCCGTGATGCTCCTGACAGAATGTAAGCTGATCTGCCCTTCAGAATCTGAAAGGCTTGGGAATCTGTCATGCAATGAGGCAGCGTGGCGAGTGCGTGTACATGCTCGGGCATAAGAGTCTGCCGCAGAATAAAGTGCCGGTTTAGTTCGGTTTAATTGTGTAGTTCCATTCTCCATGGAATTCATTTGGTTTGATGTTTATTCGTGCCATTTCTTCATCGCTGACTTTGATTCCCTTGAGATACTTTTTCTTGTCAAGTCGAGCGTAGACTTTAAGTCCTTTTTTGGTTGTTGTGGCGGCGATGAGATTGATGATAGTTGCATGATTGTAGAGTGGTTTTTCTTTCCAGTTCATGCTAATAAAGCTGAAAAGTCGATGCTCGATTTTGTTCCATTTGCTTGTGCCTGGAGGATAATGTGCAATCGTGATAGTGAGACCGGTCTCGTTTGCGAGGGTTTGGAGTTCTCGTTTCCAGAGTCGTGCTCGTGCGCTGTTGCTGCCACCGCAGTCGGCAGTGACGAGGAGTCGCGTTTGCGTCTTATATATTTTTCTTCCAAGATGGATCCACCATTGTCGAATGCTCTCGACGGCGAACTCTGCAGTATCGTGATCGATGCCCAGATTAACCCATCCTTCGTTTCTCTTCAGGTCGTAAATCCCGTAGGGATTTACTTTTCCTAGCTCGGGAATTTCAAAGTCGTGCACTCGTACGATTGTGGCTTTTCCCTTCTGGTGCCATGATCGCCCCTGATTTTTGAAATCACCGACGAGCTCCTTTTTCTTGGTGTCAACACTAATAACGGGAGCTCCCTGCTTGACGAATCTTTCTGCGATCGTGTTGATGTACTCGAACTGTGCGTTGCGATCAGGATGCTGCTTTCCCTCGCGTGATTTCTTATTTGCTTGCAATGTGTATCCCTCGCTTTTGATGATACGTCCGATGGTGTCGGGCGATATTTCTTTGCAGATTTTTGCAATGGCGTTGGTGGACTTGCAAGACCACTTGAGCAGGCTCATGGGATCGCCCGCAGTTGTCTCATCGAGAATCTTCTTGATCTTCGCGATGATATCGGGGCGCTTCTCAATGATTTTCTTGCGTCCACCCCCTTCTTTTCTGAGTCGCGTGGTGCTTTTTCGTTTTTTATCTTGCACTTCACGAATACCTTTGAGCACCGTGTGATGTGACATACCTGTGAGCGTGCAGACACGCGTCGTTCCACCGCGGCCAATCTCAAGCGCCTTGATGCCTGCAAGTCGTCTTCGTTGAACTTCGTTGCACTCAGAAAGCGTTGTGAACCACATTTGATCAAGACGAGCATTCATCACAGATTACGGAGGGCTTCAACTATATAAAAGCTGGCATTTTATTTTGCGGTAAGCCCTAACAGCAAGGTAGTGGATCTCAATACCATGCTCATGGGCGGCCTTCCGGATGGCCGCTTCCACAATGTTTTTATTCGCCAGCGTAGTGGCTGATGGTTACTTGCATATTCTCGTCCTCCGGCGGACGAGAGCTCACGCTATCCTTGACTGGGATAATGCATGGCGCAGTTTCGGCCGCCAGGAAACTGGCGGCGAAGCCGCCACAAAAACTTTTCTAGAATATTCGCCCTGAAGGGCGGGGGTTTAAACCCCTACGACGCTAAATCTCAGTTATTTCCACAAGGAGAATTTCCCGGTGAGCTCTGATACCAACTCCTCATCGCCGAACAGGACAATACCCCAATAATCCAAGTCTTGTTCCTTGGTCTGAGAAGACCTCAAAATCTGGTCTTCATATGTCCCTTGTGTCATGGTGTTGGTGAAATCTACGAAAGGAAGATTATTATGAAGGGCTGCCTGCCTCAGGGTTCGGAGCTGGTTGCCATTTCGAGCTTGAAGGATGATATAAGGTCGTCCGGAGATATTTGCATGGTCTCCACCATCAGCGTCTTTATAGTTCTGGAGCAATAGTTTTTCCTTCTCTAGAAGGGCACCAAATCCTAACGACATATGTGCCAAGACATTCATAGCCTTGCCAGGCTCCACCTTTTCATTCAGCACCGCTACCAGCTTTTTCCCGTCGGTAATCATCTTCGAACGACAATAAGATTGCTTATTTAAATTTATCTCATAAGGAAGTAATTCTCGCCCAAACCCTTTTCGGGGACATAATCTCATTTCGTGTCAGAACGCCTTCCGCCTACTCGGCAAGCGAGTTGCGGCTCACTAAAATTTTCCCCTTCGGGGCGCGAGTTCTCTAAGAGTTTGCATTTCAAAATTTTATGTATCCGCACCGCGGAAGGCTGGTCTCGCGGGAAAACGGGCCGGGGTATTGGCGAAGCCAATGGAGGCAACGATGAGTAAAGCAAGCGACGCATTTGATATCCTGCTACGTTCAGGATTTGATTTGACAACGAAAGAGTTCTTCAGGGTGACCCTGGAGCGATTGCTGAAGAAATACGGAGTCAGCGCGGCACTCTCGGACGCTGACTATCGGGATCTGACGATTCTTATCGTCAGCCAGTGCGCGGAGAACGACTTCAAGGAAATGGGGCTGAGGTGGGAGGAAGAAGACTTGGCGATGAAGTGAAGCACGGAAGAAAAAGATGTTTTTTCTTTATTTTTGTTTATTAGAATTGAAGATGCCAAATGATTCTATTTTACAGGAAGCCTCCTTTATCGATATCTTTATATGGCAACTATAAATAAGAAACTTATGGCATGCCAGATATGTAAGGCGAAATCAGGTTTCTATCCTCTATGCACTAAGTGTTTCAAGCTCAAGGATGAAGGCAAAATCTCCAAGTGTGATGACTGCGGAAAATGGAAAGAGGGTTCGAAACCGAGATGTATGGAGTGCTGGAAAGAGAGTCAACACATCGAAAATATAAAATCCAAAGATTTCAAACCGTCAAAAATTGAAGAGGAAAATAATAATTACAGATTCAAGTATCCAGCTACGTTCAGAACAGATGACGGTCATTTGGTACGGTCTAAGGCAGAATTGCTCATTGACAACTGCTTGTTTAGACATAAAATTGCTCATGCCTACGAAAAAAAGGTTTTGGGAGTCGATGAAGAGATATTCTGCGATTTCTTTGTAGATTACGAAAAACCAGTTTATATCGAATTTTGGGGAGGTATTGACGATAAATATCTTGCTCGGAAAGAAGTTAAAAAAAAGATTTATGCTACCAAAACGAATACTGCTTTGATTGAATTAACAGAGAAAGATATCGTTATCTTGGAAGAAACTCTGTTGAAGAAATTAAGGCCTTTTCTGCCCAAAAATTTTGAGTTTGATTAGTTTGAGTGTCAGATTCCCTATTTACTGCGACCCGCCATATGCCAAATCCAATCCCTCAGCAACCCCATCCCCTTATCACTCTCAAAGGGAATAAATTCAAGTTCCTGCTTCTCGACGTCCGCCCTGCGGAATTCTCCGAGGCGCTCGTCTATCGTGTAGCCCTTGAAGGTTGGGAGCGCGTTCATGGTCAATAGTCCGAAGGGAGCATCGCTGTAAGGAGGTTATTGCCGTTCCTTACAAACCACACCGACTCCATGTCTCCAATTGCTGGCAGGGTGAAGAAGTTGCTATCGTGGTCGCCTTTGAATGCGCCCCTGCGATAAATTTCTCGGGCTTTTTGCATAACGATGTTCAGAAGGTCAATGGGTTTGGTCAAAGCGGTTGCCTTGCTTAGCCCTTCCAGAGCGCCCCACAGGTTCGATGTAATGAGGTTGCACTCGGTGAACTCTTTGGAAGGGTTCTGCATGAGAACGCCGTCCTCAAGCGCCTCTTCTTCGGTATAGACGGATATCGGCTCGCCGAAGAACTCCAGCATCTCGCTATTCATGTTCGCCACCTTCAAGTGCGCGCTTCTGTTCAAGAAGGGAATTGCATTGCGCTCTTACGTCTCGGTTCATCTGCGCTCGCATCCGGTTGAGCTGTCGGTTCAGATCGCCGAACTGCTGCTGGTATGTGCTTAATTTGTTCATGTTTTCACTCCGAGGAAATTTCCTCAAGAATTGGGAAATTTTCGAGAAAGCAATGCTTAAATACCAATATAAGAAATAACTAGCGGGGTTAATCAACTTAAAATGGTTATACCAAAAAAACGAAAAAGAATTCGACCAAAATCGAGTAATACTCTATGGGTTAATTATGGGGTTCCGCTTATATTCCTCGTTCTCGGTGCAATTATCTCCTACTTTTTCACGCTTCATGGCGTTAATCTCGCATTCCCTGATTACCCTGACCTAGTTGTTGAGTATTCGCCAAAAATTATGGTTCATCAAAGTCAGTTTGAAGCAATAAATCGATCAGAGGGGGTCACAAATAATCAAATCCCATTTGTTTACTCAATTCCGGTTAGGCTTATTAACAAGGGTAGGCTTCAAATTAGCGAAATAATTGTCTCATTATGGGGCAAGAATGTCATTTATCCAACTGCGCTTATTGGCCCGCTTAGAGGAACAAATGCATTTACAGATTACAATCTTAGCGTAAACTTTAGATGTGAAACTCTATATCCATGTAGTAAGAAAGATATTCCTCTTGGATTGCATACGTTTAACATCTATGCATATTGTGAAAATTGTGCAGTTCAATTGCATAATTATTTAGTAGAATTTTGTGTTTATGACGAGCTATCTGTAAGCTCTGTTGAGTGCATTCAAGAATTAAGATACTTTCCGACCCCTTTAGAAACAATTAAAGATTTTTCAAATTAAAGCGATATAACACTTCATTCGGAGAATAAATAAAAAAATTCAAACAACCTGTTCTTCCTCAACCCCGCCCACAAGGTAAGCTTTCGCCTCTTGCAGCACCTGTTCTTCCATTCGCCATCTTTCTGATAGCTCTTGGTCACGCTGACGGACTTGAACTCGTTGCCGTTCTTTGCGGTGTTCTTCCAGACGGTGGCTCGAATCATTCCTGCGGCAAACTTCTTCTCTGGCTCTCCTGTCATTTTAGTTACCTTGTTGAGTCTCGTCTTTGCGAGACTTCTTTACATGAAATGAAAAGAAGTCGGCAATTACGCCCAAGCCAGCCCTTCGTCCTGGAGCGCGAGCCTCATCGCTTCACCTATCTCGAAGGATTCCGCGAGGGGGAGCAGCTCATCGACTAGGAGGAGCCATTCCTCCTTGCTGAGGTCTGCTTCGTCTACACGATACGGGGCAAGCACCGAATCGGTGTCTTCGAGCAGTTCGTCAACTTCCGACTCAAACGGGTATTGGCGGATGCACGCTACTATCTGCCCTACTTTCCAACTGTTTTCCATGTTTTCACCTTTTTTGATTTTTTGAATTCGTAAAAGAAGTTCAAAAAACAAAAAAGAATCCTGCATGCTGTCGTCTTATCAGATGGATTTTAGCCGACCCTGAAAGGGGAAAGCCTTAAAATGGAAGATGAGCAAAGTGAATCTTCTTTTATGGCTTTAGGCGTGAAGAAATCCCATTAAAATCAGGCAGAAATTATTTCTTTAGTTTTTCTCTTACAATAGGAGACTTAGGATTGTGTAACATAGATCGCTCATCATGGGAAACGGCTTTGAATGCGATGTACAGGATGAGAAAGTTAATAATAAACCAAGATATGTTCGAGACCGAGACATACCCGTTTTGCACGATGCGATAAACCTCAAGCAGAGTATCAAAGAAAAAATAGATTATACTAATATGAAACACGGTTTTTGCTGTTTCAAAAATAAATCTATCAAATTTTTCAAGTTTGCCCTTTCTAGAGTTATTAATAGATTTCTCAGTCGACAAGTAACTAAAATATACAAAAAGAAGCAATATTCCGATCACCAATTGATGAAACCAATCCACAGAAAATTTCTTATTAATTGTTAAGATAGCAAAGGCGTTGAAAAAATGGAACAAAGCGGCCATCCCGCTTCCGATAGCAACAAATATGAGAACACGTCTTAAGGAATCCTGTTTAATGGCCATCCATTCAGTTCTAAAATTAAACATATTCCTATCCCATGCAGCTCTAAACAAAGAATCTGCATAGTAAAGGTAGGCTGCCGTAAACGAGACTATTATTAAGGGGGACAAGATTCTGACTAGTGGTTCATTCCAATCATATTCTAAATATTGAGTGATTAGAACGGGAATACCGAGCAAGATAGTAATCAACTCCCAGATACTCTTTCCTTTTGAGATTACCATACTCAGCATTAAAAAGGTGCAGAAAATAGCTCCAAGTATCCAATACACCTGATTCTTGTTGTAGATACTTAAAATGATAAAGTGAATTAATACAAGCAGGGCTAAGAAGCAATTATTGATCTTCCAAATCCTATTCTCTTTCGAATAATGTTTCCAATCAAAAATATTTCTCACGCCAAAAAGGGTTACATTCATCTATATATTCCTTTTTAATTCACTTATGAAATTCGCACACATGCCCCTTCTCGCACAACCCATATTTCACCAAAGTCTCAATTCTTGGGGCTTTCTTAACCTTGGAATAGGAGGATCCTTCCCTGAAATGCTTGCGGACATAAAAGCGCGTGATTTTGGGGTCGTAGTCATCCCAACAGCGATAGGTATCGATAAGCTTGAGAATCTCCTGCTCGGTGAGTTTAAGCACATAAATCAGATGTTTCACAAGAAAGGGGCGCTCGTACCACTCGGTGTCCCGGGAACGCAGGATGTTCCAGTAGGCGGAGCATCTCCTCACCTTGGAAGCGGGGTCGTCAAGCGGAATATCCCCCTCAAAAGGCACTACAATCCGTTTCTGGGCGGTTGGGAGCGAAGTGGACTGCTTTCTTTGTATGGGGGAATCTGCGGGCGGAAGGCGTTTGGCTTCGGTTAGGAGGCGTTCTGGGGCAGGGAAGCTCCGGTACCGCTCAGGATAGCGCACGGCCTCAAACTTGGGACAAAAGGGATAGTGCTCGGCAAGGAAAAGCTCGTCCGGCGTAAGAAAGGTTGCGAAGTTCAGGTAATCAACTTCATGCTTGAAGTCTTTTTTCCACTTGTTCCAGGAGCCGAATTCGGAAATCTTCCTGTCCGAGGAGATGATAGTGTCGGCGTCAAGACCGAACACCAAGGAGGAAGCGTGCTTGGTATTGGGGAGGCAGGACTTTACGATGATGAACTGCGTGATTGCCTCCCAGTCTCCTTCCTGGAGGCCTTCAAGGAAGAAAATGATGTGTAGGCCGGTGCCGGAAGCGCGGATGTAGACATACTGCTTCTGAATGAAGGGAAGGACGATGTCCAAAACTTGGAAAGCGGCTTCCCTGAGCTGTGGGAAGTAGTAATCAACGAGCTCCCTTGTGACCAAGTCAACCTTCTCCCCATGCGGCGTGAAGGAGCTCCATTCCAAATCAAAGAAGAATTCCTGAACTCTTTTCGCATTGTCGCAAGCGTTGAGCCGGTAGCGGCCCTGAATGTGCGGGATGGAAATGTCTTTCGCTGAAACGAGGTTGGAGCCTCGCTTGCTGAAATCATACCATCCGGTCGCGACATCAAGAAAGATTTTTCTGGAGATGCCAAAGTCCAATTCCATGTTTCGAAGTAAGTCAGTTTGGTTCATAGTGGCGCACCCGCCAGATGGGGCGCCACTCCAAAACTAAATAGAATATCGGCTCCCAAATTTCTTCTGATTGTAGGCTTCGACTTTGTCTTTGATGGTGAAGAGCAAATAGAAGTACAAAACGATGTTGATAACGGGGATGAAGAGGATGGGCCAGAGGAGCAAAGCCTTAACCCATTTTCCGATGTAGAAATAGGCAAGAGGGCCAAGGAAGGCGGCAAGGAAGAGCGCAGTGGATTTATTCTTGGGCATGAAGGGGGGGAAGATGAGGAAGTAAATAAATCTTTTGAAAAAGGAGTGAAACCCTTTTGGGTCTCGTCGAGAACATGGTAACTAACCGGATTTTTATTAGGCTTAAAACGCCTTTTATTTATAAAAGAAGGCTGATTTAGCCCCCAAGCCAAAAGATTAGGCTTAAACGGGCTTTTTGAAGCAGTTGCGTATGATGGTGCAGACATCTTTCCTCGTACAGGTCTTCCCCATTTTTTCGTACTTGTAAGCGATGGTGGCATCGGTCAGGACAAAGTACCAGTCATCATAATTGGCGTTGAGAGACTTGATTTTCTTTTCAAGATATGATGGGTCCCTAAGATTGTTACCCGTTTCAATTTCAAGCCCGATTGTTTTACTTTTAGCTTTGAAAACGATGTCGGGTCGTTCGGTTTCAAAGGTCTTGACGTTTTGCGTGAAGGTGCGAACGTACTCCTCGATGGACTTTACGAGGAAGACATGCGGCTCACCCTCACGCTGGGAATGTTTAATTAGGTAAATCTCCTGCCTCCCGCCACCCAAGGGAACATGCCAGCTGAAGACATAGCCTTTTTTCAAAAGGAACTGGATTTCATCTTCGCTCAGATTCGATTTCTTGAATAGTCCTTTGTTTTCATCAAGCGTGATGTTGATTTCTTTCTTTTGCTTAACCCTTGCGGGTTCAGGTTTTTCTGACTCTGATGGCTCCTCCTTTTTCTCTGGCGGCAGCTTCAGGAGCTCATCTGCGTTGGTTGTGATGAGCAAATGTTCTTCCGCGCTTGCGACGTTTCGGAGCTGAGTGTGCTGGTTGCCCATGAGCAGAAGGCCTTCTCCAACTTCAGCAGTCAAAAGAAGCTCCTGTTCTGTCTCTGAAAGATTGAACGTTTTCGTGACGTTCTCCATTGCCGCCGGCTCCTGGCGCATGAGCAGTTTGTAGGAAGAATTCTGGAGGATTGCATTGGCCGCCCTGCTCTGTAGAAGGTCGGTGACGTCCTGCGTGATGAGCAAAAGCCCCAGGTTGAACTTTCTGCTGGTCTTGACGATTTCAAGGAGGTACTCTGAATCCTCGGCTCGTGAGAGCAAGCTCCACGCCTCATCAACAACAAGGAGCTTGCGCTCGATGCTCGTTTTCATCTTGAGATAGACATAATCAAGGAGAAGGAACATGTTGATGGGCTTCGCCTGTCTCGGCATGTCGCCGATGATAAAGCCGACGAATGAGTTGTCAAATTCTATTTTCGTGTGCCGGTTGAAGAAGGAGTAGACACCATTGACGAACATGCTGAGTCGGTTGGTGAGGCTTCTGTATGTTTCGCGCTCGATAATGGTCGCTGACTTTGACATGCTCACAAGCTCCGCAAGCAAATCCCCGAGAATGGGCGGCTTGTTTTTCCAGGTCTTTTCGTTGTCTGTGATGCCTTTGCGTTCATAGGTTCCAGTAATGGCGCGATCCAAAACCGATTTCTGGATGTCTGAGAGCGTGCCAAGCATGACTCCGAACAAATCAAGGAGCATGAGGCGCTTCTCCGCATACTCGTGGCCCATCAAATCGAGCGGGTTGATAACGGTGCTTGAGGTTCGTGAGAAATTGATGACTTGACCATTGAAGGTATTAATGAGCTTGACGTACTCCGATTGGGGGTCAATCAGCATGACTTTTGTGCCATTGAGCAACTGACGGATGATAAAGAGCTTGCTCCAGTAGCTTTTTCCCGCGCCGGAGCTTGCGAGAATCATGCCGTTGGGGTTTGGCAGCTTGTGGATATCTCGGATGACTGGCACATCGTTCTTGTTTAAGCCCATCCAGACTCCGGTTTCATCCAGGCTGAGAAATTGGGACGTGAAGGGGAAGAAGGCTGAGAGGGCTCTGGTCGTGACATTGCGCTTTACCTGGAGCTTGTCGTCTGCCAAAGGGATAGTGGACTTGAGTCCCTCCTTCATTTGGAAGAGCGCAAGTTTCGGGATGATGAGCATTCCATTGAGTTCGGCTTCCACCTTCTTGGTGATGAGATCGAGTTCTTCCTTGGAGTCTGCCTTGCAGTTGACGTAGAAACTCACGTTGAAGAGCTTTTCATGGCCTTTCTGGAGGAGTTCAAGCACTGCTCTTGTGTCGCTATACTGGATTTCAAGCGTCGGATTGATGATGGCTTTGAGTTCCGATGCGTAGAGGTCTGCTCTTTGCTTCTGGAGTTCCTTATTGAGAATGACCATCATATCTTCGATGGGCACGGGCTCGATGAAGATGGAGAGGTCAAAGATGCCGTTGAGAGTGATGATTTTGTCAAGAAAGCCCGGCTCGACGTTGCGGGGGTAGCCGTGCGCTGCCACAATCCTGCAGAGCTTTTCGCCGATAGTCAGATGGTCAGGCCGAAAGGTAAGCGAAGGTGGGGCGATCAGGGCGTGCAAGGAGTTGTCTGGGCCGGCCTGTTCCCCAGGATTTTTGGTGCGATCTTGAAGAAGGTCATGGAAGCATCCGGCAAGCGTCTGCATCATCTCATCGTTCTCCAGCCTGCGAACGGCGAGGTTGAGAGAACTGAGCTGCTGGAGCACGACAGAAACTTGCACGTCCAGACTCGTCGTTTCCGGGATGATGATGTAAAAGCTCCGGTCAAGAACTGATTTTTTTTGGATGGTGCCCAAAAGATGTTTCTTGTAGCTCTCAAAATGCTTGAGATAGAGCTTATTTTTCGTGTCTTGAGCCACGGTTTCTGCCCGCATCTGGAGGGCATTGATGTACGCGTCGAGATTCAAACTATTCGTGCCGATGAAGATTTGGATGGGAAAATCGAGAGCGTTCAAGAAGCGCTGGAACCTTGCGATGATGGCTTCCTTCTCCTTTGAGGAGCGGATGGTAAAGTTGGTCGGCTGGATTTGCAGAAAGGCGAGCTTGCGGGAGTAATCCTTAGGCTCCTTTTTCTTGGGCTCATTTTCTTTCGACATAGAGCACCTGCTTCTCTACTTTTTTCAGCCCGAGGAACTCCTTCATTTTCTGATCGGTCATGCGCGCCTCTCGAAAGCGCATCCAGGAAACAAGGTTTTTGAGGTAGCCGAGGAGATTGAAGAACATGAAGAGGATGCCAATGGCCGCCAAAAGGGCGCTGAGAGCGATGCGCATTAGGAACGGCAGATGTGACTTGAGATAAATCATGAGGGCAGGGATAATGAAGAACGGCACATACACGAGCTGGCGGAAGGTCAGTCCAAAAATGATTTTCTCCTCATATTGGAGCTTCTGGGGGATTTCATAGGTCATTTCAGCGCCCCCGCCGCGATTCTGGTGACCTGCCCTACCGAAGAGTTCCAGACGCCAATCACAGCTTTGATGATGGCAAAGAGCAGCAGGAAGACCATGCTGCACCATACTAAGGACATGGCAGCGGTCATGACGAGAATCTTGAAGTTCTGGAAGATAGGGATTTCTATGAGCTTCGAAGCCCCTAACAGGAGCAGGGCCTGAAAGAAGGGAAGGAAGATGAGAATCATGAGGGTGTTGATGATAAGGCGGCCGTAGGATTTTATGGGGGGAATAAAGTTGAAGAAGATGCCAAGGGGAAAGAAGACGACGCCGATTGCGACAAGCATGTAGCGCACGGAAAGGCCCAGGATGGAGAACACCATCGTAAGAAGGTAGACACCAGAGAATACGAGTTGCAATCCAACATTTGCGAGATTGTCGATGGTCAAGAGGAAGAAGTTGGGGTCGATTAGATCAAGAATAGAGGTTGTGAGCAGAGAAGAAATTTCAAGCGTGAGGGTGTAAAGATAGAAGCTCGCCTGGATGAAGAGAATCATCAGAACGATGTTCTTTATCCATTCCTTTGCCTGCTCTCTTTTAAGGGCAGAATAGCCGGAAAGGAGAAAATTGAAGCCTGCGAAGAGGAGAAAGAGGCCGTAGAATAGGGAGATGAGATAAGTGATGATCGCCCAGAGCGAGAGGAAGCCGTCCACGTTGACCGGTTCTGAGAGGAGGTTCTTGGTGAGAGTAAGGAAGGGCTGGAGGGGCGCGTTGATGACACCAATCGTGTATTCATAGAGCTTCTCCGGCAGGCAGGAAGCGAGGTTGGTGATGCCGCAATCTGCGGAAACAAATGGAATCGCCAAGAGAAAGACTGCGAGAAGGCTCAGCTTTTTCATAGCGGGCCTCCGATGAACTTCTTTGCCGCGAAATGTAAAGAATAGAGGACGCCGCCAAAGACTGAAAGGTTCAGAAAGAACGCCAAGGTTTCCTTCTTGCGGATGCTGATGAGTTTTTCTGTCGTGAAGCCATTCATCTGGGCAGTTATGCGATTGTAGGGAAATTGGGCGATGAAAGTGGCGTTGCCGAGAGCAGAAATTGACGTTGTGCCATATGTGACCACCAATCTTGTGTTATTTGGCTGAAGAATAACGTGGATGGTTTCATTATCTACATAGTCGAGCTTGTCAGTGCGGATAGTGATGTTGGAAACGGGAAATGTTTTTGCGCAATCATCGGCGAAACTGGAGAAATGGGAGAACGTGACCAAGACGCAGTTGGCGTTGTTCTTAGTGGTGAGGCGGTAGCTCTTGTTTGTGACTTCGGCAACATTGACGTTCTCGATTTTACCGTACTCTGAGGGAACCGCTTGGAGTTGGAGGACATTGTAAGGCGGAAAAGTCCAGTTCATGCGATAGAAGTAGAAATGCTTCTCAAAGAGCGCGTCGCCGTAGTCAACATAGAAAGCGGTCTGGTTTTGTAGGGTGAGCCGTGCTTCGTTGGTGTCAGAGTACTGCTGAATCGGCTTGAACTCGGCTTTGAGAAGAGGAGCATAATACTTCGCTTGCGTGGAGTCAGCAAGAGTCAGCCGATCTTGCACTTGGGAAGTATGGTGCAATTCGCACGTTGTGCATTTCTTAGTGCAGACTCCGCGCTTCTTCTGGCAACAGGCGGTCAGCCATTGATAATGTGAAACTGAGTAATCTGAGATGATATCAATCTGGACTTCGAAGTTCATGTCCTTGTCCGTTTCGAAGCTGGTGAGTTTGCTATTACCAATTGGATTGTCATTGAGCGAGACTTTTACAGGATTCGAAACCGCTGTCTGTTGATAGGTGGTTTTGCAGTCACCTGATGCTGTGCCAGAAGGTAGGGAAATCGTGTAGTTTAGAGCTGAAAGCACTTCTCCCTTGCCTGGCGAGAGGAGCTCACTATCCATCACCGAGGGTATGATAGACACAATCTTGAGCCATGCGTTACGAATGGAGCCACTTGATAGGGTGGAAACCCCTTCAGGCGGTTGGCTGAACTTCAAGCCCGTGTTCCAAGCCTTCACAATCTCATGGTCAGGATACTCGTAGCGGTCACTAACCGCCTGCGAGACCAGCAAGTTCTTTTCCGAGGCATTCAGGCCACTTTGCATCACGTCCTCGCAGAACTGCCTGTTTCCCACCTGATCGCACGAAAAGGCCTGAGCGAAGGGAATAAGAAAAACAAAAAGAAAAACCCATTTCATGTTATCAGAGCTGAGACTGCCAGAGGCGCTCCCCAGATGATGACGAGCCCGATAAGCACATAGGTGGCAACGCCCTTCGCATTGTCCCGCTTCTTGGGGTCGCTTCCCGAGGTCATGTAGATGATCCCGGCCCCCAGAAGCATGATGCCGCCGAGGATGGATGCCGCGTAGCGGACGAACTTGTAGATCTTCTGCACGGGCGAGAGGATCTGGTTGAAGTCGTCCTTCTCTGCCTGGGTCAAAGTCGTGTCCAGTTCAGGCAAGGTGGCGGCATGCGCCACAGGAATGATAGCGGCGGCCAGCAGCATCAAAGAAAACAGTGCGAGTGTTTTGTTCATGGCTGTCCTCACGCAGTCACATCAAGCATCTTCTGATAATACTTGATGGGCTTGATGGAAGTGATGGTTGTCTTCTGGATGACCCACTTGCCATCCTCGCTCTTGCTGACGGTTGCTTCGATGATGGGCATCTTGTTGAGTTGCTCAATTTTTGTAGGTGTTAGTTCGTCCATGGTGTGTTTCTCCTTCGGGTATTCTGGGTTGACCGTTTCGTCCGGTGTCATACAACCTGCTCCTCTTGGACGAGGCGCTGTTGTTCGTAGTCCTGCTTCTGCTGTCGTTGTCTGCGAATTTCTTTCTTGACTTCCTCAATTCCGATCGCCGGTTCATCCCTTTCTAGTTCGTACATCGGTTTCACCTCGACGGAGATTTTAGAAAGAAACGTTATAAGGTTTGTAACGCGATTGACTAGACAAAATCAGGGATTATTTAGAAAAAAGTGCCAAAACTGCCGATAGGTATTTTTTCCGGGGCAGATTTTACCGGGCGTGCACATCAGCGCGGAAAAATTTATATATCATGACGACTGATTGCCTGAATTGGCAACCGAAAACTATGAAATAATATGCCCATTGGGTTGCCAAGAAAAAATGCTTTCTACCGGAGTGTAGAAGGCTTAAAAGGCAAAAATTTAGGCGTTATAAGGGCTAATGGCTTAAGTTGCATTCCCGGGTCTTGACGGGCTTGCTGCCTGGCGTTCATGTGAACCTCGTTTCAGTCCTGCTTGTGACTGCCGCGCCTTTCATTCCCGCCTCGCCTCTGTCCTTGGCTGTGTTCATCGTCTGCCTGGGGCTGACGCACACATTTCTCGACGCGGTGCCTTCGATTTTCCTCGGGGCGCCTGACGAGGACAAGGTGATGTCCGTGCTTCCCGGCCACCGGATGCTGCTGCAAGGCGAAGGATACCAGGCGGTGAAGCTGACGACTTGGGGGAGCTATGCCTGCCTGCTGGTGACGCTGGTGCTGATTCCGCTTTCGATTCCTGTGCTGCCTGCGCTTTATGGCTGGATCGAGCCCTACATGGGATATTTCCTGCTCGTGGTGATATTGGGAATGATTATTTCCGAGAGAGGGTGGAAGAAGCTCTGGGCGCCGGTCATCTTCCTCCTGAGCGGAGCGCTGGGGCTCACGGTGTTTGAGCTGCCGCTCGAACAGCCCCTGTTCCCGATGCTCTCCGGGCTGTTCGGGGCGAGCTCGCTGCTGCTTTCGGAATCGTCCAAGATCCCGGAGCAGGACCCTTCGAAGGAGATCAAGCTTGGAAGGAGCATGGGCTTGCGGGCGGTTGGCGCGGGGGTGTTTTCCGGAGCGCTGACCGGCCTTTTCCCCGGCCTCGGGGCGGCGCAAGCTTCCGTGATCGGCATGGCGCTCGTCGGCAACATCGGCATCCACGGCTTCCTTGCGCTCGTCGGCGGCATTGGGACAGTGAACTTCGTGTTTTCGCTGGCGGCGCTGTACGCGCTGGACAAGGCGAGGAACGGCGCGATCGTGGCGGTGATGCAGATCGTCGGGGGCATCTCTTTCCTCGATCTGCTGATTTTGCTCTTCAGCTCCCTCCTTGCCGGATCTGTTGCCGTGATGCTGACGCTCTGGTTCGCAAAAAGAGGAGCGGCGCTGCTCGGCAAATTGGACTACAAGAAATTCTCCTGGAGCGTGCTCATCTTCCTCTCCCTCCTGGTGCTGCTCCTGACCGGGTGGCTCGGGATGCTTGTTTTTGTTGTTTCAACCTGCGTCGGCCTGCTCGCGCCCCAGCTCGAAGTGAAAAGGAGCTACAGCATGGGCTGTCTGCTGGTGCCGGTGATGCTGTATTTCCTGTGAGAATATATATAAAGAAAGGTGAAACACATGAACATCGTGGAAGTCAAAGACGACAAAATTGTGATGGACAAGGAGCTCAACAACCTGGATCTTTTTACGCTCGACTTTATCAGGATTCTCGAGAAATATGGCACGTATGCGCTTGTCTCAGGATACGTCGCCATTTTATTTGGAAGAAGCAGGATTTCAGAGGATGTAGATGTTTTCGTTTCGCCCCTGACAAAGCCCGCATTTGCGCTGTTCTATAAAGAGCTCACTTCGAAATTTGATTGCATTAACGTAGACGACGTAGATGAGCTGTTTGACATGCTCTCTACGCGCCACTCCATCCGGTTTGCGCGCAAGGGCCAGATCATCCCGAATGTGGAGATGCGATTCGCGCTGAAGCCTCTCGACAAGGAATCGCTCAATAAAAGAATCCGGGTGGAGATAGGAAAAGAGGCGCTTTATATCTCTCCAATTGAGCTGCAAATCGCCTACAAGGAGAGGGTGCTGAAAAGCCCCAAGGACTTTGAAGACGCGCTCCATTTGCGGGAAGTCTTCAAAGGCCATCTTGATTCGGAAAAGATTAAATATTACGAGAGAGTGCTGAAGCTGCATGGATACCAATGAAGAGGATCGGGAGTGGATGGTCCTCAAGTGGGCGGAATTCGTCCGGACGCATCCCGACAAGGAGTGGAGCAGGCAGCAGAAGGAGCTTGTTGACAGCCTGATTCCCTAGGAAGCTTTTTAAATCATTTCGGATTCACAAAAACCATGGACGGAATCATCGTGAATTATAGGATGGGAAGGCATACGTACACAGGCAACCAGATGGTTGTCAAAGTCAAGGGAGTGGCTTCCCGGGAGAAAGCGAAGGAGCTGGTCGGAAAGAGCGTCGCCTGGACGAATACAAAAGGAAGCGCGATTTCCGGGAAAGTGGCTTCTCCCCATGGAAATTCCGGGAATGTCCGCGTGCTCTTCGAGAAGGGCATGCCCGGGCAGGCTATTGGTTCCAGAGTCAAGCTCGCTTAGAATTTCTGTTTCCCCATTGGCGCCGCGAAGGACCCTGTTTCGCCCCTATCCTTCTTCAATGACGCCGGGTCAGGCAGCAGCTGGTCGAAGAGGTGGAGGGCGAGGTAGAAGAGGGGAAAGAAAGCTACGGCGCCGAAGAGGTAGAGGGAGCTCATCTGGACCTGTGTGTAATAAAGAGGCGCGAAGATGATAATAGCGTAGCTCACCTCCCGGACGCGGGCGACACGCTTAAGGAGCTCGCTGCCCCTGATCCCAAGCGTAAGAATGAAGACGCCATACAGCAGGATCACGACGGCGATGGCGAACTTGCCTATGGCGATGGCCGTGAAGCCCGTGACACCCTTCATCGTGATGCGCAGGAAATCAACGCCTCCCCAGAGCGCGATGACGGAGTTGGACGTTGCATTGCCCAGCGATGTGCCTTTTTTCTCCTGGAAGATTTCCGTGATGATGAGGCTGATATAGACGGGCGCGAGGATCCAGAAGATGTCGAAATTGCTGAAAGGGCCGATGAAGAGGTTATGGAGCCACAGCCTGAAGGAATCCCAGACAAACTGCGCGGCAGCTATCCACCATGCCATGGCGCCCTCTTGCGGGCAAGCGTATTTAAACATTGCGAGTTCTATTTATAAATTTAAATATTTAGATATTTAAGTATAGAAAGATTTATATATTAATATACTTAAATGTATCCTAATCGAGGAAAAAAGAAATATTTATAAATGAACATATTTAAATGTGACAATATATGCCATACAATCTGCGCGTTTTGAAAGCACTGGCGGACGAGACGAGGGTCCAGATTCTGCTCTTTTTGCTCAAGAAGGAGAACAGCGTCCTTGAGATTGTTGGCGCCGTGAAGATGTCGCAGCCGACGATCTCCATTGCGCTGCAGAAGCTTGAAGACGCGGGGCTTATCGTCGCGAGAAAAGAGGGCAAGAAAGTCTTCTACAGCGTCATTGAAAGGGAAACGGTCCAGAAAATCCTGGAGCTGGTGAAGCATGGCTAGTCAGGCAACTAAGTCTGGACCAGGGAATTGGGACAGCTGTCGGACTGCTTCGCAGTCCTCGTCCCGGAGCCCGGAGGGCGCCTCCCCACCGGGACCAGTGTCCTACGACAACCGGGATAGACAAGCTAAGCGCAATCTCTCCTGGCTTCTTGCATCTCTCCTTTCATTGCCCTCTGTGCTTGCCGCGTCGCGGTTCATCCCCGACGCTGTTGAGCGGGCATTCAGCGACATCTTCATTATCCTGCCAGAAGGGTTTAGGAACGCGTCCTTCGGTGCGCTCATCTTCTTCAAGATGCTGTTCTTCATCCTCACCTACGCGGTGCTGCTGTACGGCACGAAGAAGGTGGTGGACAAGAAGAACATCGCGGCGGCGATCGCCTTCATCCTGGCGCTGGCCTCGACGATGCTGCTTCCGAATTCGATGGTGACCGCGATCTTCATCACCTGGTCGGGAGTGATTGGCATCCTTGCTGGGCTTGCGCCGATTTTAGTTGGGCTTTGGATCCGGCCGAAGGCGCATGAATACCATCAGCTCATGTGCGTCATCTGGCTCCTCATCGGCCTCGTCTCTTTCACGGCCGGCGGCTACTTCAACGAAGCCTCCAACCATACCAATGTCGTCTACGAGCAGCAGCTCTACGGCTGGACCGGGCAATGGACGATGCTGGGCGGAGTGGCTGCCTTCCTCGCAGGCATCTTCTGTTTCTTCATGCCGCACGGAGGCGGCGGAGATGGGGGCCATGGACCTGATCATCATGAGCCAGACGAGCCAGAGCCTGTGCCGCCTCCGCCACCACCACCGCCACCACCCCCTCCGCCACCTGGGACAAAACCAGAGCTTGTCGTCGAGCCTGATCATTTAGAGTTTGAGGCTGAAGCTGGCGACCATACATCTGTCAAGGACTTCAGCGTACAAATCAGGAATGCTCCTTCGCCCTTACAGTGGACGATACAAGCAGAAACGCAAGGTGGCTCTTGGATTGAAGTACAGCGGCCACCGGGCCCCAATGACGGGCACCCGCAACAAGTGCGTGCGATTGCATCTGCGAAAGGGCTGGCGCCGGGCGTATACAAAGGAAGGATCATTGTCGCGACAAACGGAGGTGTCAGGAACAGCCCGAGGGAAGTAAAACTGAAGTTCACGGTCAAGAAAGCAGGCGAGACTAAAAAGGCGAAACTGACCGTCTCAACAGATAGCATCCATCTCGCCGCCAAAAAAGGGGAAAGAAGCAAGGCTGAGGAGCTGGTCATCGGCAATAGCACACCGGGAACGACGCTCAGATGGGAGTTAAGGGATGTTGGCCCCTTTGAATGGCGCATGAAGGCAGGTGCGATAGTAGTTGAGCTCGACAATCGCTGGTTGACCATCACGCCGACGTTCAGCGGAATGCTGACCAGCCCCGGAACCGGGGATACAGCAAAAGTGCAGCTTTCCCTCTTGGCTCAACACGCGCTCGGTAAGGGCGATCCAGGAGACGAGTTCAGCACAACTCTGAAAGTCCTTGCTCCCGACGCCGAAGACGGGGAGAAAGTGGTACAGGTGACATTTGAGATTCTACCAGAGGCGGCTCCGCCCTATCCAGAGCCGCCTTATCCAACCCCGCCGTACCCAACGCCCCCTTATCCATCGCCCTATGAGCCCTACCCCTCGCCCTACCCGTATCCTGAAAGCCCGTATACTCCGGATGCTGAAAAGGCCCGGGAAGCGCCTCCAGAGCATCTTGGGTATGAAACGGAAATGCCAGAAGCGGTTCGCCCACCTACGGAAGAAAAAGCCGACCTCTCAGCTGAGCTCTACCCCTCAGACCTCTCGTATGCGGGAAACTTTGAAAAAGATTTGGCAGTGCCGTCTGCTGAATTCTCAGGAGAACTACTAATAGGCACGACTCCCGAGACAAAAAGTCTCATCGCAGAGTATACGAAGAGGGGCCTCTTTGATTCGGGGCGCATTGATATCCCGCGACGGATCAAAACGCTCAAAGCGCTGGAACGCCTCGTCCGAATCTATGTAAGAAGCTGCAAAGAGGTCCAAACCCAGCTTGGCAAAAAGCGAAGGCTTGATGATAGCACGTTCATCTGGCAAGCAAACGGGAGTAATCGTTCGAAAATTGAAGGTGAATATGGGAAAGTAATAGCGAAAAATTATAAGTATCTGGTTGGGGCAGAACAGCTTCTTGCTTCTTTTGATTCTGCTGAATATTTTGCCCTCGAAAATCGCCAAAAAACAATAACACTGTTCAAGCAGCTCGGGAGCTATGTCCGGCGCGTTAAGGAAATGCATGAGGTCATTGAAGCCATCAAGCAGGGGATCAAGCAAAACCGGGAACACGAGCTTGACAAAGGGGGATTGGGAAGCAAGATTTTGGAGATCCAAGGCATGCTTATCGGGGAAGTGGGCATCATCCTAAAGCATGAGCCCCTTGTCAAGGAGATTATTGCAACGATCATTGACCCCGAAATCAAGAAACTAGAGGAAGTCCAAAAAGAAATTGAGGCATCCAAAGCCCCAAGCACTAAGCAAGTCGTATCTGCTGAAAAGCTCGGCTTGACCCAACCACCTGCAACACCGAGAATCCTCCTTTTCACCCACCAGATGGGTTCCCACTCTGGAGGCGTGGGTATGCAATCCCAGCTTATTTATGAGCATATGCACAAGCAAGGCATCCCGATTGATGTCATAGAGCACAATGTCCCTGGAGTTGGAAGAGTCAGCGTTCATCGCGATGGAAAGTACGCAGGATTTGATACTTATAATGCGTTTCTCTCTGTTTGTGATCCGGGAATGTACTCAGCGATCTATGTTCAATATGCTCCCCCTCGAGCGATGGGACTGCCGAGCGTTATATTCGGGAACTTCAAGGCAAGGTTCAGAAAATGCAAGATCCTCTATTGCGTGCGTGATGATCCTTATAAAGGCCTCTCGTATGCAGGGGGAGACCCCGCTTATAGCCGTAATCTTGAGGAGTATGCAGAGCGGCAAAAACAGCTCATCCTTCTCAGTGACCTCGTCGTGTTCCTCACAGAGCCCACGCTCAAGCGTTACGTTGAAACCTACAGATTCGGCTCTGCGCTCTCCCAGAAAAGCGTGCTCATGCGCAACGCAATGGAACTCCCCGCTCATAAAGTGCTTAATGCAACGAGAAAAGGGCTAAGGGGTGTTGTGTCTGGAAAGGATATCGTTCTGCTCCATTATGGTCGCCTTGTAGGCGATAAAGGCACCTTCAGCTTAGCGCAGGCCTACAATCACCTCTACAAAAAATCAAAACAAAAGAATTTTGTCTTCATCTTCGCCGGGACCTTCCGGAATAAAGCAGGTGAACAGGGACCAGATGCGTTTAGAAGGGAAATTCGCGCGTACATGCCCGACGTTTCTGACGCTAAGATCCTTACGCCTGGACTCATTAACGCGAAGACCAAAGCATACTATCTTGGCCTCGCCGATCTTCTTATCATCCCCACCTGGAGAGAAGCCCTCTGTAATGTTGCAGCCGAAGGCATCCTTGCGGGAGTACCCACCCTGCTCACCCGACTTAGCAGCATTGACCCTATTTTCTATCAGCGAGGGCTGACAGTCCCCATCAACCTCCGCCCGGATATTGTGCCTACTGAAACCTCCATCGTCAAATCCATTGAATGGTCTCTACGACACCTCCCTATCCTCAAGAAAAGAGCTGCTTATGCCAAGGAACGATGGACGAACGTGCTGAGCTATGAAAATTTTGTGAGAAAGATGACTCGGGTGTTTGACGACTTGAACAGGGGCGTGCCTTTGCCGCGAATTAAGGCCATGTGTGATGACTTTGACCGCGAAGACCAGGCTAACCTTCCGGCGCTTGACACCCTGAACATTGAGGAAGAATATACCAAGCCGGCCTATGACGTGGATGTCTCTTATATCGTCCCGGTGTACAACATGGCGAAATATGTCTTATTTGCGCTAAGGTCCCTGCTCGATCAGAAATTCAAGGGCACCTACAATATCCTTGTCGTGGATGATGGCTCGACGGATGGATCGATGAACGCGATAGCGCAAGCTTTCCCGCGCGAGATAGCGCAAGAGAAGATAATCCTTCTGAGAAACACGGCCAAGATCGTGAATGAGACCTATGCGGGCGGGGCGAGAAACTATGGCTTCCGCAAGATAGTCACCGGATACTTTGGAAAGGAAGTTCGGCCCAAATACGTCTCCTATTTCGACGCTGATGACCTCGCCCTCCCTGAAAGAACCCAGCGCCTCTATAATTACCTGGAACAAAAGCCACATGCATCTTCCGTCTCTGCGAGGGCCATTTGCATCGACGAATTCAACAGAGAAACGCTCCGAGAGCCTATTTTCAACTGGGATTGCTACCGATTTTCCCAGATTTATGGGAATGAGGGCTTAAAAGACCAGCTCTATTTAAACGTAGATCTCTCGAAAGCTACAGCGCTTGAGCAGTCAGAACGGATGTTCTCCAAACTTCCCATCGAACAAACCGGAATAAATGCTAGGGTGGCTGGGGCTCGCGTCAGCATCATTAACAACCAAACCGCAATGACACGCTTTGAAGCTATGGTGCGTTTCCCGTTGCAGGATCCAAGGCTTAAAGGAGTCGAAGATAGGGAGTACTGGAAACGACTCGCGGCGGATAGCGGAATCCGCCTGGATTTCCTCAACGTTCCTGTGGCCTTTTACCGCTATGAGAGAACCCGTGACATCAAGGCAGGAGATAACTTTCTTGCCGCTAACCAATATCTTACTGCATGGTACAAATACAACAATTTCATTATGGAATGGGTGAGGGACATGAAAAATACCGCCACTGTTCTCGGCATGCCCCTGATTAACAGAGGAGAGTTCAACTTCCGTAACGCGAGAGAATGCTTGCAAAAGGTGCGGATGTGCTCTGAAAGACTGAACAACTCAGCCCTGCTCGAAAAAACAGCCGAACTCGTCACCAGCGCAGGACACCAAAGAGAATTCAAAGACCTCCTTGAAGGAATCACGAAAAAAAGAGCTGCATGAAAATCTCACCAATTGTCGATGTAGAAGTTTCCCTTGCAGAATCGCATTTCCATATGCGGAGATCCTTTAGGAGATGAAACACAACCGCTTCGTTCCGTGGCTGCTGCTTTTCCTAGGCGGAGCCCTTCCGGTCAGCGCGGCGTTCAAGTTTACCATGCCCGAGCCGCTGAAAGCTTTCCTCGATTTTATCTTCCTCACCTTGCCAAAGTCAGCGCAGGGGCCGGGCTATCTCTTCAACATCTACTTCCGGTTTATGCTGTTCATCATCGTCTACGCCGCATTATATTATGGGACGATTAAGATATTCAAGGATCATAAGAGCATCGCGGGCGCCATCGCCTTTGTGCTGGCTCTCGCAAGCGTTTCCTTGATTCCGGCGAAGGTGCTGCAGGGCATCTTCGCGACCTACTCTGTGGCGATCGGCGTGCTTGCGGGGCTGGCTCCTGCGCTCTATGGGTTGTACATGACCAGGCACATCCACAACAAAATCCTCAAGGCGGCGGTATGGCTGCTCATCGCGCTCATCAGCTTCACGGCCGGCGGCTATTTCCTTACGGCTGGGGGCTCGACAGGAGGCAACCTGTACAAGTCCATCGGCGGCTGGACCATGGGCGGAGCGGTGGTGGCATTGATTGTTGCCCTCCTCACGCTGTTCCATGGCGGAGCTGAAGCTTACAGGGCGGGACGAGAGGTCTATGGCGGGGTAAGGGATGTGTTTAGACGGCGCGGCGGCACCCAGCAAGGCCAAACAGGGCAACAGCGAAGAGAGCAGCGCTCTTCCCAGGATCACCAGCAGCAGGAGCGGCGGGAGAACCAAGACCAGCGAACTGAAGCCACAGAGGAGCGGAATATTGACACGCTCCTGCAAGGGGCGCGCAATCTTGCAGCATTGGATGCTCAAACCATTGAGCATCTGATGGCTTATCTTAGGAAGGCAGAGCAATATCTCTCGCAAAGCGTACTACCCGCCTGGAACAACCTCAGGACCCGCCAGAACGCGCAGCGCGTGATGCTGGAGCTCAGCAATTCGCTACGGCAGGGACTGGCCCCTTATCTTGGAAGGCATAGAGAGGCCACAAATGGGCTTAGAAATGAAACAACCCAGCTCAGAAAGCAACTTGATGCACTCAGAAAGACGCTTGACGACGAAGAAAGAACGGAAGTTAAGATAGAAAGAGATGATGCGCATGTTGGTGCGCGGCAGGGAGAGCGGACTGAAGAAGGGGAGCTTCGCGAGACTGAGCAAGAAAAGAGAGATGCCACTGTTGAAAAACGCCTGGATGAAAGAATACGCTGGATCGAGCAAAGGCATGAGGTTCATCGGAACCGAGACCTAGTCGCGGATCTCCGGCTAGCTTTGTCGATGCTTCAGTCAGCCGGCAACGACTGGACTGCCGGCGGAGGCGGCGCAGAACACGTGAGAAACGCCATAGCCCAACTTAATGGAGCATACGAAGCCCTTGACAGCTTGTTTTCAGATGTGAATCACTTACGGCAGACTATTGAGGAGATGCGCGCATATGAAGAGCGGATTGAAAGAATGCGCGCAAGAAGAGGGGCGCAGCGGAGACAATCTGGCGAAGATCGCGAGGGCGGAGCGCCTCCTAGTGGGCCAGCACCCGCAGGGCCTGTGCCCCCCACAGCACCCCCTCTTCCTCCAAACCCATTTCCAAACACAAGCAACCCCCCACCGGAATTTGATCCGAATGATAGAAGCCACCTTTTCCGACCTTGACGCTACCCATTCCAAATGATTTCAACAACCCAAAATCTTACGAGGTAAACCATGGCACTCGACACGTTAATGTCAATACAGCAAGCACTGAACTCGATGTACATGCGATTACGCAGCGCATATAATCTAGCCAGCAGCGCCCGGCCGGGGGACGCTGAAGCGGACGAGAAGCTTCTTAAGGAAATTGACGCCATCAGCGCCCTGTCGGAGAACCTGGACACGGCCTTCATCAGGAAGGTGGCGAATGACGCTTCCCTGGACGCAAGGAGCCATTCCGCTCTGCATAGACTGCACGAGCTGATGAAAGAGATGGCCGAAGACAAGCGCCTGTCCAAACGCAACCAAGGCAGGCTGCGAAGGAGCGCAGTGCGGCTGAGAAGGCACATTGGGCTGCAAGCCTGGAAGACAAGGAGCGCCAAGGAGAAGGAAGCGAGACGCCTGACGGCTGACGTGAAGAAGAAAGAAGACGCTGCCCGAAAGATTCAAAAAGGCCTGAGTCTCGATAAGGAACAGCTGAAGAAGCTGAAGGGGGTGAAATAATGGAAGTTATTCTCAGGCAGAAGCCAAAGAATCCGACGATCATCCAGGGGTTTCCGGGCATTGGATTGGTCGGAACCATAGCTACAGAGTTCCTTTTGGAGCACCTGCAGGCGGAGCAGATCGGCAGGGTCAACGTGGAGGAGATGCCAGCTGCTGTCGCGATCCATGGCGGGAAAGTGGTGGACCCGTTCGGGATTTTCTACAACAAGAAGCATAATCTCATGGTGGTTCACGCAATCACTCCCTCGCACGGCTTCGAGTGGCAGCTCGCTGACGCTCTTTTGGACATCGCCAAGCAGACCTCGGCCCAGGAGATCATCTGCCTTGAGGGAGTGGCAGGCAGCAATCCGGAGGTCAGCGGAACATATTTCTACACGAAGGACAAGCAGGAGGCCGAGCGGCTCAAGAAGGCCGGGCTCGTGCCGATGACAGAAGGCATCATTATCGGAGTGACGGGGGGATTGCTATTGAAGGCGAAGGACATCCCCATAACGTGCATCTTCTCTGAAACGCACACCAACCTGCCTGACAGCAAGGCGGCGGCCGGCATCATCAAGGCGCTGGATGCCGCGATGGATTTGGAGGTGAATGAGGCGCCCTTGCTGAAGCAGGCGGAGATGTTCGAGGCGAAACTGCAACAGATTTTGAAGAAAGGCGCGGAGGCGGCTGAACTCTCGGACAAGAAGAAGATGAGCTATGTGGGATAGGGTTCTTAAAAAATTACACCGAAACTATGATTTTTGATAATTTCAGCGCAAAATGTCAAAATCAGCGATTCATCTGCATAGAAGCTATTTCTTCGTGCCCTGCACGTCCTTGCTGAGCTTGTCGACGCGCTTCTGCAGCTCGCCCAGCGTCTTCCTGATATCTTTTACCTCTTCCTTGATCGCCGCTTCGTCTATCATGCTCACACCAATGGCATCTTGCCGCCGTAGAGTGCTTCAAATCCTCTTTTTCCAAATTCGAGCGTGAAGACATCATTATTCGCGTTGGTGGCGCGCATCTTGGCGACGCTGATCTCCCTCGTGACTTTCCTGTTTCTTTCAACGAGATTGATGACAATGACGCCGTCGGAGAGGAAATCCTCCACCTCATAGTAGCCGAGCCGGCTGCCATCCCTGGGCATCTCCGAGATGAGGAAGGTGGTGAGATCCAATTCCTTGAACGAGGTGAACATCTGGAAGATCTGGTTCCTCGGGTCCTTGAAATTGGTGAGCACATAGAGCGCGTTGAGGCTGTCGATCGCCAACGTGGAGATGTTGCAGTCGTCTTTCAAGGCCTTGATGATGCGGAAAATGATGTTCCACCAGTTCGCGGCCGCCTCCTTGCCCTTGATGGTCGCCCTGAGGGAGCCCAGATCGGAGAGGATGATGTGGCCCTTCTTCGACTGCTTCATCTGCTGCACCTTCTTCTTGATGATGGCGGGATCCGAGCCGATGATCGTGACATCCACCTTGTTGAAGTCGAAGCCCATGTTGATCATGTGGTTGAGCAAGGAAACATAGCTTTGCTCGAGCGTGATGTAGAGGACGTTGCCGCCGCGCTCGGCCTCCTTGTAGACTGCGTTGAAGCAGACCGAGCTCTTCATCGTGCCAGCGGCGCCGGCAATCAGGATCGTGTTGTTCCTCGGCACCCCGCCTTCCAAGTTCTCATCTAGGCCCTTGATGTTGAGAGGGAGCCGCTGCAGCTGCCCCTTCGAAGAAATGAGCTTCTCGGCCATGCGGCATTTTCACAGGAGAGAGTATAAAAAGGTTTTGAAAAA
>JAGVXW010000017.1 GCA_018303575.1 Candidatus Woesearchaeota archaeon | reverse complement strand
AAATTCGGAAATTCTGCAAAGCTGGACGCACCGAAGAAGTTTATCGGGAGGAGAGCCTATGTGATTATTGTTAAGGGCTAGGAGTTATGCAACACAGCACTCCTTATGAGCAACAACCAAAGCTCCAGATGCATGCTATGTGCAATACCGTTTTTCCTATTATTAATTGCGTTGTATGGTTGCAGTACTGAACAACTTAAAGAAGGTATGCCCACAAAAACCGGGGCCAGAAGCCCCGATGTAGCCCTCAACCATCTTGATTTTTCTGACTGTGCATCTAAATCGGGCACAGACTTGGAAACATGCAAGATTAAAGTGATAACCTACTTTGGTGACATAAAGCATTGTGATGTTGATATCAATACTGCCAGTAATCCGCAGATGATATCCGTCTGTAAATATGAATGGGCAATTCACTCCGCTGAACCAGACACCTGTGCATTGCTTGAGAATGACTTCCGCAAGAATCTTTGTATTGATGCGTTTCAGAATAATACGCAGCCTAAAACCGACTTTTCTCAAATGCCTGTCCTTAATCCCAAATCGTTTCACGTTCGCCCAGTCAAGTTTCCAAATGAGTACAACTACTTTTTTGATAGTTACAATTACAGCTCTCAGGTAATCCTACTAGACACTGATGGATACAAACTTTTCGTCAATATTCAGGCGTTCTACACTCATCCACCTAAGGACAATTATTATATCAATGACCTTAAGCTACTTTCAAAAGAAGGAAAACTTATTGGTTACTTTGAATCGTACGCAATCTCAAATGGACCCCTTTCAAGTTACAAGAACCTGGCAATTAGAATTCATGACATTCCAGAGGAGTACTATGGAAGGGAGGTATATCTTGTAAACATTCTATCTGAACAAGGACGGCTCGCGACCGATTTAGACCTGCTTAAACACACAGATGGAGTTTTCATCTACACCCTGCTCCTGAATATTTCGTGATGCTTGAGTCTAGGAGGGTGAATTGGGCAAACATGCCCCTTCTCACACAACCCATATTTGACCAAAGTCTCAAGCCTCGGCGCTTTCTTGACCTCGGAATATGAACCCCCGGGAAATGCTTCCGGACACAGAATCGAATAATCTTGGGGTCGTAATCGCAAAGACCTAGCAGATATGAAGAGAGCTCCCGCCACCCTTTCAATTTCGTCAAGAATCATAGAAAAAAAATGAAGCCATGTGTAGGTTAAGGTACGAACGATTGGGGACTGCACGCTGAACACCTCGTTGCCTTGGTGCGTACACGCCAGTTCCATCAAACCCCTGTTGTAGGGGAGTTCTACGGTGTCTCTTTTAGAGGTGGGCTTCGTGCTTAGATGCGTTCAGCACTTATCCCTTAAAGCGTAGCTGCTCAGCGTGCCTTGTCAGACAGCTGATACACCAGAGGCTTCGAAGCCCCGTTCCTCTCGTACTAGAGGCTCCTTCCTCGCAGACACCAAGCATTTCCAGTAGATATCAAACAAACTGCCTCGCAGCGTTCTGAACCCAGCTCACGATCCCTTTTAATGGGTGAACACCCCCACCCTTGGACGCTTCTGCACGCCCAGGATAGGAAGAGCCGACATCGATGTAGCAAGCCGCGCCGTCGATAGGAGCTCTCGGGCGCGACAACTCTGTTATCCCCGGAGTAACTTTTCGGTCATCTCTAGCCCCCATCAAGGAGGACATAGAGGTTCGCTAAGCCAATATTTCTATGCTGGGTTGAATCTTGGTATCAACCCAGTCAGGCGAGCTTTTGCCTTTGCACTCTACCCTGGATTTCCGACCCAGGTGAGCTCACCATTGGGCCCCGACGATATCTTTTCGTCGGGGTGCCACCCCAGCCGAACTGTCTGCCTATCGGTGTCCTTCTTGCGAAGTAAGCAATGCAAACTACGAAGGGTGGTGTTACAAGGTCGATTACACTTAAGCCGGAACCTAAGCTTTGACATCTCCCACCTACGCTCTGCAACGCGATTCACATCGCAACAACAGGCTACAGTAAAGTTTCACGGGGTCTTCGCTTCCCACTGGAAATCGCTGGTCTTTGCACCAGTAAAATTGTTCGGAAGGATCTAGTCAGGGACAGTGGAGATCTCGTTACACCATTCATGCAAGCCGTCAATCAAACGGCAAGGTATTACGCTCATTGCTGTTACAACCATCGACAGATGGCGAGCAGTCATTTCTGCTGCTTCCATGCATCGCTGCACGGTTCGGACTGTATCTTCACGTTTTACGTGTCTGACATGCAGTCTCTGAGGATTCTTCTTTAGAAAGAAGTCTTTCCTGCTGATGGACTCCACTTGTGAATTTTCAGGGGTCGTCATCTCATCGCTGAAATGATATCCTATCACAAGATGCTCGAGTTGTTCCAGCATATAGTCAGATTGTTCATCCCGTCTTCATCTCATCGAATGTTTAACGTCTCGGGTCTTAAGGCAACGTATCACCTTAAGAGAGTTATAGTTACCCCCGCCGTTTACGCGATCTTAGCTCCCTTGAAAAGGAGTTTGAATTACGCGCACTGGGCAGGTGTCACTGACTATACACACGCTTGCGCGCTCGCAGTCAGTTTTGTTTTTGTTAAACAGTCGGACCTCCTTGGTGTTTGAACCCTGCCATCGCCTTGCGACGAAAACAGGGACCCTTTATGCCGAAGTCACAGGGCCAATATGCCGAGTTCCCTTGACTAGTTTATCCCTTATACACCTTAGGCTACTCACCTAGGGGCACCAGTGCTGGTTCTGGGTACGGCTCTTCCCGGTTTTTCCCTGTTCCCTTTTCAAGGGCTCCTGGCCTCGGCGGGATGCCTCAAAGAGGCACTGGTCTCTCCTTTGCTCAGGATCTCATCATTACGATACTCCCCTGAGTTATGGAGATTCACGGTACAGACAGGTACCGCCCGCGTAGCCGGAAACGTCGGAAACAAGGCTTGCGTCGCCGCACATACAGGAAGAGTAACGGAATATTAACCGTTTTCTCTTTCCCATTGCTCGGTTAAGAGCTTGGTTAGCGCCGACTACCTCTTGACTGATTTTCATTGTCAAGAAACCCTTGCCCTTTCGGTGGTACTGATTCTCACAGTACTCCGTTCTTACTATCGCCAGGATTTTTATTCCTACACGGTCCACGCTTTCTTTTGAAAGCGCTTCTGCCCATGCAAGACACCTACCTACCATACGTTGTTCCACAGTATCGGTAACCGATTTAGCCCCGTCCATTTTCAGGGCCCATCATCTTGACAAGTAAGCTGTTACGCACTTTTTAAAGGGTGGCTGCTTCTAAGCCAACCTCCTCGCTGTCTTCGACGGTGGACACCCTTCACCCTTTCGCACTTAAAACGGTATTTTGGGACCTTAACTGTAGTGTGGGTTGTTCCCCTCACGGAACGCAAGGTTACCCCGCGCTCCCGTTTACCAGCTTCCACGGCGTGAGAGTTTTTGGAGTTGGTCAAGGGACCGAGCGGTCTCCCGCCCTAAGCCCCCAATCCGTCGCTCTACCGCTCGCACTGCCTCTGCCAGCACTTGACTACGGCCAATATCGGTAGGAACCAGCTATTCCCGGGCTCGATTGGCTTTTTACCCCTAGCCCCAAATCAGAAGAGCAGTTGCACCTAGCACCTCTGCGGACCTCCACGGGGTTTTACCCCCGCTTCATCCTGTTTAGGGTTAGATCGCCCGGCTTCGGGTCATATCCTAGTGACTATCGGGCACTTTCATACCCTTTCCCTCGTGAACTGCGGATTATCGCTTTCGCTCTGGCTTGCGCCTCGCCACTAAGATAAACTCCCTGGCACGTTATTCGGAACGCACGTTGCAACCCCGAAGGGCAGCAACACACGATGGCTATGAGGTTTCAGGCTCTTTGAACTTCCCGTTAGGGGTTCTTTTCAACTTTCGCTCGCGCTACTCGTTTGCTATCGGACTCGAGGAGTATTTAAGGTTGGAGGTTGATGCCCCCCAGTTCCCAACCGGTATCCGGCGGCTGGTACTCTAGATCCTGTCACACCCTTCTCAGTTTTTCCCACGTGGCTTTCACACTCTGCGGCACCCCGTTCCAGGGGACTTAGGATTCCCAAAAAGGATTAAAAGACAGTCTGCAACACCACATCTTCCGCAAGTTGCCCTGCGGAATTCAGTTTGCCTTGTTCCGCGTTCGCTCGCTGTTACTGACGGAATCTCGATTGATTTCTTCTCCTGCGGGTACTGAGACGTTTCACTTCCCCGCGTTCCCTACCATTTGAGATGGTCTGATGCGAAGCCGCATTCGGTCATTCCGGGATCACAGGCTGCCTGCGCCTACACCGGACGTTTCGCCGCTTGCCGCGACCTTCTTCGGCTCTCGAGCCAAGTCATCCACCTCATAGCGTCTTTCCTTCCTACACATGGCTTCATGAATGTGAAACTCACATCTCTACCGTTGCGATCGGCACTGTTCAGTGCCGAGCGCCGCGTGAAAGCCTTCGGGGCTCTCACAGAGGCCGGTTGGCCCCTATCACTTGCGTGACAGTAAACTTTCTGATATCGGAACAGGACCCGTCGGCAGACTCACTGAGTCCTCACTTGCGTTCGGACTTCCCTTTGCGGGACGTTCGTAGCCGCCGGTTCCATCCTCTTGGATGGACCCGTCGACACGCTCACTGGCGTTCGCTACCTCCGGGTCCTATGGACCCGTCGGGATTCGAACCCGAAGCCTCCGCCTTGCAAGGGCGGCGCTCTCTAACGCTTTGCAGCACCGTTGAGCTACGGGCCCGGTATGGCGAAAACCGAAGATACTTCGGTTTTCGAAATTGAAAAATCCGGAGATTTTTCAATGAAAATAAGGGGATGTGGAACGGTTCGCTTCCGATGGTTGGAAAGGTACACTGCTTCTGGCATGTCATTCCAGAGCTTTCCAACAACACTATTCTTTTCCAAGATGGAAAAAGAAAAGGAGGCATCAGAAATTTCTGACGAAATTTCCTGGCCTGCTTTATTTTTTCGAGAATCCTGAAGAAAAATAAAGGAGGTGATCCAGCCGCAGGTTCCCCTACGGCTACCTTGTGACGACTTAACCCTCCTCGCAAAGCTTAGATTCGACTTCATTGGAAATGAAGCCTCATCTAGACCCTACTCGGGTGGTTTGACGGGCATTGCCTTCTTCGCTCTCTCGAGCTACTGGCATCCCCACCGCACGAACGGTTTTCCCGTATGCGGCGAGCCCCCAGTGCAATTGTTTCTTGAGCCGTTCGATTTCTTCAAAATCAATCGGCTCCTGGAACACAAGCTCGGTTATGTCCTTGAACAGTTCAAAGTCCCGCTTTCGGCTTTGAATCTGAGGAGGATGCTCCTGGAAGAAAGGGATAATGCGTCGCAAAATCTCTTCCTTGTTTTGCACCTCAAAGCGATAACAAAGCGAGTGGTTGGCTCGCTTGTCCCTCTGGATGTAGACATTGCCACATCCAAAGAACGCTCGAAGTGCTTCCAAGATCTCCTTATCCTGATGACGAAGTTTCAAGCTGAATCGTAATTCAACCTTCGCTCTCCTCTTTTTGTTCGGATTGATTCGAACATTAAAGGAGCCTTCTCCATCAACAAGTCCAGTGACATAATCGGCGTTTAGCACCAAGGTTTATCCCCTTCCCCGAAGGTACTATGGGATAAGCTGACTTCCTATAAATACGCTGTGCACACAGTTCGTGTCCAGTGCTCTATAGGATCTCCCAGGGTCATTCACAAAGCTGTTTCATCCATCCAATTGAGGCTTCTTTGCGATTTCCGCGTACCACCGACCCGCAATACGCGTCATCGCGCCCCGCATCTGCATCTCTTGCGAGATAAGAGGCTGGACTTCGTCTCAGGCCCTCCGGCGCCGCTGTTGCCAACGACGCCTGCCATTTTGACTACGAAGATTGGATTTTCACCAATTAGCTCTGTGAACTGCCTGGCACATTTCTTTCGGTGAGTGCAAGGAGCAGGGACATATTCACCGAACGCTGATAACGTTCGATTACTAGGGATTCCAACGTCATGAGGGTGAGTTACAACCCTCAATCTGAACTACGATGCAGGTTCGAGGATTCGCTTCTCCTTTCGGAGTTGCATCCCATTGTCTGCACCAGTGTTGCGCGCGTGTAGCCCAGAAGATTCGGAGCATACAGACCTACCGTTGCCTGCACCTTCCTCCTTGTTTCCAAGGCAGTCCCCACAATGTGCACGATTCCCAGATTGGGTCGTTCGCAATTGTGGATACAGGTCTCGCTCGTTGCTTGACTTAACAAGACACCTTACGGCACGAGCTGACGACGGCCATGCACTACCTCTCGGCTCGTCAGGTAAGCCCTTTAGACTGACCTTCATCCTGCCGTCGCCCCTGGTGAGATTCCCCGTGTGGAGTTGAATTAAACCGCACGCCGCACCCCTTGTAGTGCTCCCCCGCCTATTCCTTTAAGTTTCAGTCTTGCGACCGTACTTCCCAGGTGGCGAGCTTAACACCTTCGCTTCGACACCGCGCGTTCTCGGAGAATGCGCGACACCTAGCTCGCAGCGTTTACGGCCAGGACTACTCGGGTACTTAGGAGCTGATTTTGCCATTCTCTCTCGGCTGTGCAGTTGATTTTATCAGCAAACGCACGTAAGGTCCGTGCAGCTTCCCGAAGGGAATGCTGCACTAGAACGCATTTTCCGAGGCACAAGGAAACACGGGTTTCCTGTGCACCGGGAACTTTGTTCCCGCTTGTTTTTGAGCAACGCGTGAGCGTTGCGGCAAAAAGCTCTATCTAATCCGGTTTGCTCCCCTGGCTTTCGTCCCTCACTGTCGGACCCGTTCTAGTTAGGCGCCTTCGCCACAGGTGGTCTATCGGGGATTATAGCATTTTACCGCTCCCCCCGACATACCCCTAACCCTTCCCGGTCCCCAGCCTGCCAGTCTCTCCTGCACGCTGCCCGGTTGAGCCGGACAATTTCACAAGAGATTTAACAGGCCAGCTACGGACGCTTTAGACCCAATAAGCGAGACCCCCACTTGGGGCGCTGGTGTTACCGCGGCGGCTGGCACCAGTCTTTCCCACCCCTTATTCGCCAAACGCTTTAAGCTTGGCAAAAGCCTAGCTAAGCTAAGCACTTCGGATTCCCCTGTCATACTTGCGTACATTGCAGAGTTTTCGCGCCTGCTGCACCCCGTAGGGCTAGGGCCAGTATCTCAGTGCCCTTCTCGGGGCAACTCCTCTCAGAGCCCCTACAGATCTTTGGTTTGGTGGGCCGTTACCCCGCCAACAGCCTAATCTGCCGCCGACTCATCCTGAGGCATTGCTTTTCCAGGAAGGCTCATTCCAGAGCTCTTCCCCTATCCGGGCTTACCCTCAGTTTCCCAAGGCTGTCCCGGACCTCAGGGCAGATTATCGACGTGTTACTGAGCCGTGCGCCGGTGGATTGCTCCCCCAGACTTGCATGGCTTAACCGAATCCGAATAGCAGCGGTCTCCCGCAGGATCAACGGGTATTGATTGATGATCCTAGGTCAACAAAACTGAAACTATTCACTGTTACGTTCCACATCCCTCAACGTACTTGATTGCGACATCAAGCACTCAGTTGGGTTCGAGTGTCTAGAATTGGTATTTCTAAACTCGGAGGCGATTCAGCGATGAAAGCGGAGGTCATTTATAAAGCTTACGATTGGGATCCGCGAATCCCATTCGGGCTCAAAATACCCCCACTCATCGCTGATACAATGGCTTTGCCCAGACATCTATTATATTGATAATCCTTCCAGAAGGCATATCTCCACCCGGGCGAAAGAGCTTCATTTCCTCAAAGCGAGATAGCCCCCAACCATGCCCTTTTTTTCAGAAGCGAAGAGCGAGCGGTATTGTCGGTCTCTCAAATCAGGGGTGTTTGAGATGACTACGCGCACGATGGACGCGTCTGAAATGAGGCCATAATTAAAACGTGCATATCTTGTCATCTGTAAGTTCCCGACCAGAACCAATAGAGGAAAAGGACCCATACGCTCAGAATGAAACCCGCTTCTGTATTGCCTGAATGCCTCTTTATAGCGTGTGGAAAACGCCTGATGCCCCTCACGTAGATCTTGCTCCAACTCCCGATACCGGTCGGCAGATAAGAAAAAGGCCTCATACTCTGTTGGCGCACCGACCACGCGCTCGGAGGCGACAATATTGATAACCATCGGGCTGCCACGAACAAGGGCCTCAAGATCTTCAGATGCGGGTTCAATCTGAAGCGTGCCAAGCCAATTCGCCATTGGGGCAATCTTATCCTCAGGCAACCTTCTCACATAATCCTGAACCATCTCAGAATAGGTGAGTGCTGCTCCGTGCCCCCTCTTCCAAAACGATTGAACGGGGGTCGGAGGTGTTTTCTCGCCCTTCCTTTCCCACCACGATTCAATAGGAGTCGGCGTTTTCCCCCTCCCTCTTCCCCCGGATGCGGCCATAGCGACTATGAGCTCCATACGAGGGAGAGGAACGGAACTTGGGATTTAAATCTTGCGAGCCAAAAGACGTTCTGGCGCATCTGGGTAGCTGATTGTACGATAGCTATCTTTGATAGGTGCAAAGCGTAAATCTATCCCGCTTGTGATGCGGCTCTGTAAGCGCCCTCCATATCTCTGCCTGGCTCTTCCAGATCTTCGTGTGATCGAAGACGGCGTATTCGAGACCAAGGGCCATGGATACGCCGATGACTCCCCGCAAGTCAGCGTCTGTGAGATCGCAGCCTCTGAAATCAGCTTCGCCAATGTGAGCCTTCCTCAGATCTGCGCCGGACAGGATGCTGCCGACGAGCACGGCGTGCATGAGCCGAGCGCGATAAAGTTGAGCCTCGTGGAGATCCGCGCCGCGGAAGTCCACGCCTTCATAAGGCTTTTGAGGACTGAATTCGGAATCTTGATTGATATACGACAAATTTGCGTTCCTGAGCCTGGCTGTCTGGAAATTCACATGCGACAGATACGCCCGCTCCAGCGATGCCCCTCCAAAGCCGGCAGCACTCATATCCGTCAGATGCATTCTGACGTGGGAGAGATTCGCCTCGTGCCAGTTGCTTCCCATCGCCTCAACATTTTCCAATACCGCAGCGGTGGCTTTCACCCGGACAAGATCAGCGTGCGTCAGGTTGACGTCGTTAAAATGGGTGCTCGCTAAAGATGCGCCGAAGAGCTGGGACATCCGCAGGCTGGTGTGTTCGAATGTGGCATGGTCGAAGACTGTCCCGCAAAAATTGGCGTCTGATAAGTCCGAATTCTCCACAACCAGGTAGGGCAGATGAGCCCCCTGCAGATACACCCCCCTCAGGCGAGAGCCCCTAATCGCCAGTGGATTCCTGTCAAAATGCTGGCGTTCAAAATAGTGTTGCAGCTCCTCATAGCGGTCATGCATATTGAAGCCGGCGCCTTCCTCAAGTTCCATGCCAACAATCTCCCGGTTTCCCCTCAGGATGAAGCCGATCATCTCATCTAAGGAGATTTTTCTTACGGCGGGGAGATGGCACACCATAGGGGAGTCGTGCTTCTCTTCAGCTTTTTAAACTTTGCTTTCATTACCTACTCAAAAGTAAAAAAAGTTAGGGAATCTATCCAAGTGTGCTAAATCGAAGTGATACTAAGAAGTTACTTCGCTGCCCGTCTGCGCTTCTCCTTCTTCATGCGCTTGCGCTGCCACTTCCAGCGCATCTGCCCCTTCTTCTTCCAGCGTCGCGAGCTTCGCTTCATGGACCGAGCAAGATTTTGGCTGCTTTAAATAGCTATCGCCTGAAAATTAGGTGTAAGAAAGCAGAAACTGTGAGGCAACAACAATGGCGCAAATGGGCGAAGTGTCAGAAATGCAAAGCATTTCTGAGCATGCTCAGAGTTTCCTTGAAACTCTGACATCTCTGAGCCCGAGCTTTTTCGCAGAAAAAGCGTTTTGCCGCCAGTAGTGTTGTTGCCGAATGTAGACAAATCAAATCAGGCAGCTTGGCTCAAATCCCAAACGTCTCCTCGAACGCGCGCATCTCCTTGAGCTTCTCGAGAAATCTGTTGCCGGAGTCGGTAATCAGCAAGTATTCCGAACCGTTCCGCTCTGTCCTCTTCACCAATTCCTTCTGCACGAGCTCATCCAGATAGTGTTTCAGCTGCCGGTGCGCTAAGTTTGCCTTGTACATCAAATGCGTGGGCCGCATCTCGCCCTTGCGCTGGATGGCCGCCAGCATGTCTTCCAGGATGTCAAGCCGTTCTCTTCTTGGCATGGCGGAGCACCAACACAAAAGTCAGGAGCAAGAAAGCGTAGCCGAGGAGCTGCACAAGCTCGGCAGCGACATAGACGAGGTTGCCGTAAATGAGGAGCAGGAAGATGGCCTGGCTCAAAAGCAGGAGGCCGACGCTGGCGAGAAACCATGTATCAGCGCGCTTCCATGCGGAGGAAAGGACAAGCGCGAGGAGGATCAGGGCAGTGAGATGGAAGGCATAATAGGCGGTTTGGCTCAAAAAGCCGACGAGAAGGAGCAAATATGCCTGGAACAGCACCAGAGGAAGCCGTTGTTTTGCGGCATAAACTTGGTACAGGAAATACAGGCCGAGCAGGGTGCAGGCGCGGTAGAGCAGAGTGCTCCAGAAGATGATCCAGTCCTGCCGCTTGATGATGGTCGTTGTAAGAGTGATGATGCCCATCTGCTTCACGGTCGTGGTGGTATGGTATAAAGTGAAGTGAGCGAGCGTCTGGAAAACGAAAGACAGCGCGAGCAAAGCAAAAGCCGCGATGAAGAACTGATACTCGCGCTTGGGGTTGAGCTTCACAAAGGAGGCGGCATAGCCAAGGACAATCGCAAGGACAACCGCGCTAAAAATATCTATGTAGATGTCCTTGCCCACGAACCAGGAGACGAGCGCATCAAGCATGAGAGCAAAGGCGAAACTTGCTATAAAAATCTTGTGATATCCTCTTCCGGAAGACTCCTGCACAGGGTATTAATAAATCGCCCGCCTGAAAAACAGCATCATCAAGGAGGTGATGAGATGGGATGTGAACTTGCACCTCGGGAGGAAGGGTTTCCCTTCCTCTATGTTTCCTGCAGGGGCGAGATGGCATGAGCCCCGAGGAAGAATGGATACGGTATTTGCGGATGAAGAACAAGAGAAGGGCGCACTGGATCTGATTTCATTGACAAAATGATGGCCCCATTTTGTCAATTCCGAAAACCGCACGAAGATGCGGTTTTCGTCATCCGTATTTTATTTTTAGCGCGAGGATGCTTCCGGCCAAGAGAATCATGATCGTGTTCGCAAAGATCAGTACCGGGTCTTTTCTCAACAATCCATACGTGAACCAGAGGCAGATGCCGACGAAATAAATCGAGAACGTGAGCAGGGATAAGTCTTGAGCACGTTTCGTCTTCCAGATTTTCACGACTTGCGGCAGGAAGGAGAAGGTTGTCAACGTCGCGGCCGTGAAGCCGATGAGGGAGATCGTGTCCATGAATCCGCTCTAACGCTCCAAATATAAAATGATTGTTATTAAAGATGGAATCTCGTTGGCTCGATCCTAGGCGAATTCGCCAGAAGATCATTCTCGACCGCGTCATCAACATAGACGAGGAACGGGCGAGGCAAGGCGGCGATGCCTTCGAGATTGGCGGGACTCAGCACGAGAAGCTTGCACTGGGAGAGAGTTTCAACAACAGTGCGAAGATCGGCTTTGATTCTTAATCTCAAATCCTCCACCACCGTGCGAGCAAGGAAGCCAAATTCCGTGGCGACATATTTCGCGATGCCTTGAACCAACTCTTCGGGCGTCAGATGCCGCTTGACATGCTCTGCGGCCAAGCCACGCTCGAGCCCCTCAAAAACCGCAGCATAGGCGCCAAAGGGATATCTTCCATCTGCCTTGACAATCTCAGAGATCGGATCCTTAAGCCTCGCGTAATCAACCATGCGCAGGCGCGAAGAGAGGGCAGTATTTAAGAATTTTCTTTGGCCTACGGCTGGGGCACCCCGAAGATGTTGATGTATGCGGCGCCGAGGTCGCGGAGGTCGGCGTAAAGATCCTGGTTCTGGGTCGTGAGGATGGTGTTGGTCTGGTTGAACTGCTGCTGGACCTCGCCGGAGAGGCCCTGGTAGCCGCTCTTGATGCTCTCGTTGATCTGGTTGAAATTGAGGTTGGACTCGGTGAACTGCCGGAGCAGCTCCTCGTAGGTTGCGTTGATGCGCCGGAGCAGATCATCGTAATGCTCCCGCTCCCGGATGGAAAGGTCGACGATGAAGTTGAGCGCGACAGAGACGTGGAAGGAGCTGGAGATCTTTATGGCGGAAGGCTTCCCCAGGCGCGTGAACGAGCACGTGACGGTCTCCTCGTAGATCCCGGTGATGGTGGGGGTGGTGAACTCGCGGTAGTAGTTGCCAGGCTCGGCCGATTGCTGCATCGCCGCGTCGAGGAGGAAGTAGCTCTTGTCAGGATAGACGACCGTGACGGTGCAGGACGCGTCGGCGATGGGGTTGTCTGAGCGGTCGGTCAGCCGGGCGATCACCTGGCCGTACTCGCCGCTGATGTACTCCGTTCCCGAGACCATGTCGAGGAAGGGGGGGCTCCCGAAGCTGACCAGGGCCCGGATGAGGAACGCGGCAAGAAAAAAAAGAAAGACGCCGCCGCCTACCAGAGCGACCTTGCGCAGGCGCGTTCTGGGAGGCAGGGCGGGGTCATGCATGGAGCCATGCTCACGAGATTACTGAGATCTTCACCTGCTCGATCTGGTCCGTGCGGATGGCCTGGACCGTCTCGTTGATCAGCGTGGTCTGGCTTTGGATGATGCCCAATCTCGCCAGGGCGGTGTTGATGTTGGTGGTGATGTCGCCGCTGAGCAGGTCCCAGGTGTTGGTCGTCGTGGTGGCCAGCGAGCTGTAGTAACTCAGCTGCTCGCTTCTGGCTGTGTTGACCAGGCTGATGGTCGTGTAGACCTGCTGGCACAGCGTGGAGCTGTTCGTCAGCGCGTCTCCGCACAGGGCCTTCAGCGTCTCGAGGTTGCTGTCCACCGAGTCAAAGCGCGCGTCAATCGCCGCCCGGTCGTCCTGGTTCATGGCGTTCGTCAGCAGCCACTGGGTGTCATTGTAGACGTCGTTCGCCGTGCTCTGGATGTCGGGCAGGTAGGCCGCGAGGGTGGACTGCACATCGCTCACAAGAGAGTTCATCAGCGTGCCCAGGGACGCGTTCGCCGCCGCCAGCTGCGTGGTGATCTGGTTGCCCGTGGTGCCGATCAGCCCCGAAAGCGACAGGTTGGTCACGGAGATCTTCGAGTTGAGGTCGGCGTTCACTGCAGCGAGCTGGGTCTGGATGTCGACGCTCGCCACGCTCACAAGGTCGGAGAGGGTGGTCGTGGAATTCGAGATGCTGGACAGGATGGCCTGTCTCGCCGACAGGAGCTCCGCGCTGAGGGTGGTCTGCGCGAGGGCGATCCGTGCGTCGGTGCTCGCGTTGACTGCCGCGAGCCTGGCCTGGAGATCCGCCTGCACCGCGTCGATGAGGGAATCGAGGTTGGCCTCGGCCAGGGCCACCCGGCTCGTGAGCGAGGCGTTCGTCTCAGAGAGCCTCAGCACGACCGTGGCCTCGGCGTCGTCCAGCTGGCTCGACAGGTTGCCGCCATTGGTCTGGATCTGGGCCGCCAGGTCGGAATGGATGGTGTTCATCAGGCTCTGCAGGTTGGTCTCGGTCACGTTCAGCGAGGTGGTCAGGGACGCTGTCGCTGAGTCCACGGTGCCGATGAGGGTGAGGTTGACTTCCCTGAGGTTGGCGTCGAGGGCCACCAGCTCCTTGTCAACGGTCTTGATCCGCTCCAGGGCGGGGTTGACGTGGAACGATTGGGAGGTGGTGATCGACTTGCCACTGTACTGGCAAGTTACTTCCTGCTCATAGGTGCCGTTGATGTTCGGGAGCGGATCGGTCCGGTACCAGTTCCCGGCTATGCCGGACTCGGAAAGCGGGGCGTTGCTGACCCAGACGTTCTTGTTGGGATACAGGATAGTCGCGCTGCAGCTGTCCACATCAAAAGGGCTTCCGCGGTAATCGGCGAGCCGGACGATCGTTGACGCGTCGTCTCCGCCCCAGTATTCCGTGTGGGAGACCCAGTCGATGCTGGGCTCCGAGATGACGGCTTTGCCGTTGGAGTAGGCCGCCCCGCCGATCAGGAAAAGCAGGAGCAGGAAGACCGTCAGTGTCAGGAAGAACATTTTTTTCATGGTGATGCCTCCAAAGGATGTGGGTATATCTTTTGGTATACCAATATATATTTCTGCTTTATAGAAAGTATAGACTGCTCTATACTCACTCCCAGAAGAAGATAAAAGTTATCTCCTTCAGAGTGGGTGCAAATAAGAACACATAAATACCAGCGCCCCGGATAAACGACCCATGGAAGAGTACCGGAAGCTCGTCGTGCAGGGGCGGCGCGCCCTGACGCTCAGCCTTCCGGCGGGCTGGGCACGGAAGCACCAGCTGGGGAAAGGGTCGAGGGTGCGGATTGTCGAGGATGGCGGAGGCCTCAGGGTGCTGCCAAGAGAGGGGGAGCCTGAGCAGAAGAGGAAAGCGGACCTCTCAGGCATCAGCGCGGAAAGCATCAATGCATATCTGCTCTTCCTGTTCGTGAACGGCGTCAACAGGGTGGCTGTCTCGGTTCCGCGCCGGGAGGACCTGCTTGTGGTTATGGAGGCGCTCGAGCGGGGGTATCTGGGATGGGAGCTGATCGGCAGGTCAGAAGATGGGATAGAGCTGAAGAACACCTGCGTCTGCGAGACGAGGGATTTCGGCCAGTATTTCCGGAAGATGGTCCTGGGCCTGGAGGTGATGCTCGACGACCCGAACCAGCACGTGAATGTCCATCGCTGGTGGGCCTACTGCAGGCGCATCGCCTCGAGAAAGGACCTCTTCAAGAGCCCGGCTGAGGAGAGCGCTTTCATAGAGATCCTCATGCGGCTGGAAGATATCCTCCACCTGATGAGGGCGGGCAAGGAGCTGCCGGCCATCCATCTCCGGAGAGGGTTCCAGCTGCTCGCCAAGGCTGTGGCGGCGAACGGGAATGTCGAGAAGGAGAGGCAGCAGTTCCAGGCCCTTGCCGAGACAAGCCAGGCGACCCTGCTTTTCACGAGCCAGATTCTCCGGATCCTGGATCTCGTCAGGTTCCTGCGGTCGCTTTTCCCTGGAAGCGAGGGCAGGCAGAGCCTCATCCCGACCTAAGCGCCTATCGCGAAAGGAAAGAAGTCATATTTATGCTCTTTTGTAACTCGAAGAACCTCGAAATCTTTTAATGATGCCGCGAAAGCGGGACGGAATTCCTTCAGGAGGCGCTCGAGTTCCACATAATTTTGCACTTCGCATTCAAGCTGGAAATCGTAGCTGCCAATGGTCTTGACGACGTACAGGATGCCAGGGTGCGACTCTGCGAAGGCGAGAAGGGCATTCTCGGAGACAGAGGGCATGCGTAGAAAGACGCTGTAATATTCGTAGCCAAGTTTGGAGAGATCAAGCTGCAGGGTGAAGCCGGCGATGACCCCTGTTTTGAGTTTTCTGAGCCGGTGGGTAACCTTGTCCACGCTTGTCTGCAATCTCCGCGCGATGTCGACGACATTCATCCTCGCGTCCTGGGAGAGCAGCTTGAGGATCCGAAGGCTGAGCGCGTCCACATTCTGCTGGATTCCGCCATATTCTCTTCTCATTGAGATCTTTTTTCCAAGGAGCCAGTCGCGCGTGAATCCCGGAGAGCGAACGTTGAGTGCAATCATCTGCTCTCCAATGTATTTGCCCCAGGAGGGGATCATTTTTCTGAATAGGTCGGAGAACTCCGTTGGCGATTTCGCGAGAACGGAAAAGCTGAGGTCGTAGAGCCCGCCCGTCGAGACAACCCAGCGCACGTTGGGATGCGCGACCAAGGTTGCAATAATCTTTTCCTCGATTTCTTCGGACGTGTACTGAAGCTTGACGAAGACCTTGTAGTGCTGGTAGCCCAGGCTCAACGCGTCGACAAAGGTGACGAAGCGCTTGATGACGCCCTGCTCTTGCAATCGTTTGATGCGATAGCCGACAGCCTGTTCAGTCAATCCTACAAGCTTTCCGAGGCGCTTGTTCGTCGCGCGGCTGTCCTGGTCGAGCCAGTAGAGCAGCTTGCGGTCCTTCAAATCGAGGTTCATAAACTCATAAATCTGGTTTTTTATATAAACATATCCATTTTTTGAAAAAAATTTTATAGGATAATTATTATTTCTTGGAAAGTTCTCCTGGGCGGTGAGAACAGATGGCTGTGAAAATCGGGGAATCCGGACGCATGGAAATCGAGGGAATCATAAAGAGAGCGGAGGCGGCGATATATCCCTATGGCGATATTAGAATTGCAACCGAGTTTACCCTAGAAGGAAGCGAACAGGAATATGTTATAGAGAGGGATCTCCTGCGTCTGGATAAAGGAGAAAAAGTCCGGATAACTTATGTTTCAGAATTTTTTCAGGATGATAACTATGGCAATAAGCCCGACGGCCCTGTGATTGAGCGCCGCCAAGTGCATATCTGCGACATCGTGGCCGACGGAGGTGGGTCCAAATTTATCTATTTCAATCATGCTTTGCTTTTGGGACCGCAGAAGGGGGTTTGAAGAATGGCCAAAGAAACTCCGAAGCAACGCTATGGTCCGAATATCACTCGACATTTTACCTATGCCCCGTTGGGAATAAAGAGCGTAGCTTTGGCGATGGAACGGGTTCTTGAAAGAAACCCCGATCTCGTTGCTGCGGTTCTTGGGCTGGGGAGCGATGAAAGCTTCAGAAACTGCGTGTGTGATTGTAGGGCGTACACTCCGGAAGAGATTTTCCTGGTATTAGGAAATGCATGGGTTCATGATCCCAAAATGTCGGAACTCTACTTGAGCTTGGATGTCGGGCACGCCAGGCAGGCTGTGAAGCGAGATGGGAAAAAACAAGGGGGAGTGGTCGGCCTCTGGCAAGGCAGTATTCAGGATTTGGAAGCGATCCTCGAAAGGGAGCAAAAAGGGGGAAAAGAGGGATGGCGATACATGCGTCCGGAGTATCTAGTCGGGATGAGAACGCCCGAATATGTGACGGGATTCAAGGCAGAGGAGCGCATGGGCGAACTTGTAAAATACTTCGATATAATGCTAACACACTTCTCAGGGCGTAAGGAAGTGATGGAGCATGAGCTTCCGATCCTCCCAAAAGTCGAAACACCATTGGCAAAAGAGAGGTTTTGGTCAAATGGAATTGATGCGGCTACGGTAGTGGCCTATGATAGAGAAAGAATCCTGAAAGCGAATACTCTCGTGTATCGCCTTAAACCTCGGCCAGAGAAGCCATGAAAACGGGAGATGTTGTCGTCGACCAGAGGGGGCCAGTCTATATTGTTCTCCAAAGAGGCGAGTCTGAAAGAAAAGACATTGAAGGCATTGTTTCTTCTTCTTTTGCTCTAGCATCTCGAGACCCTCCAGAGACCCATTTTAAGCTGGAAGGTGTTGGTGAAAAATATATTTTAGAGGGGGTAGCGGCAAGATTGGATAAGGGCGAACGCGTTCGCGTGGGGTATTTTAGGCGGCACCAAGACCTCGTTGCATTCTATCCGGAGACTTTAGCGATAAGGTTAATGGGAGATGCTTCAGTGAATCGAGTAAGAGTGTGCGAAATCATCGATGAGAAAGGGGAAGTCAAATCCGCTTATTTTGGAAAATTGGGGACGCGGCTTAGACAGCCATTCTACGTTGATATGGAAAAAAGCGCTCCCGGCGGGATTTGAACCCACGTCCTCGGATGTTTTTGGCTCTTGCCTCGAAAATCCGAGATGATTGACCGGACTACACCACGGGAGCAATAGACAGCGGGTCTCTCCCCGCTTTAAAAACATTTTTATACGGCAAACCAAACGGAGCCACATGCAGCCGCTGTTCGCCCAACTCAAGCGGAAACTCCCCTTCTATGTCGCGAGCCTCTTCGCCACGGCCGTATACGCTTTCATTCTGAAGAAGGTGTTCGCCGAAACGCTCAGCGCTTCCGGCACGGCGCGGATTTTGTTCAGCACGCTCGTCACCTTCTTCCACGCCTCGATGACCACCTTCCTCCTCAAGACGTCGAAGATAAGCGAGGACGTGGCGAAGGCGATTGACTGAAATTCTTTGACAAAAGGAAGAAAAAGGCCGGATGTCAGAAAGGGAGGAACATCCGGCCGTCGGGCTTTATGCCCGACTCCGCACTCGACTGCCGGAACAGTCGCGGCCATGCCCCCGCCGTGATTTGAACGCGGGACCGCCTGCTGGCTCAGAGCAACGCATCGCCTGTCGATGCGCGTCATATAAGACAGGTGCTCTCACCGGGCTGAGCTACGGGGGCCTGCGACGCAAGAAAGGAGCGTCTTTTAATAAGTTAACGGGAAAAAATCGCCTGGCATAACCTTTAAATAAGTCCCGGAAGCACCTTCACGGTGCGCGCTGGTAGTTTAGCGGCCAGAATGAGACGTTGCCAACGTTTCGACCCGGGTTCGATTCCCGGCCAGCGCATTGGGGTGGGAAACGATTGCGCTGGACGGGTCCCGAGCGAAGCGAGGATATCCCCTGGGGAGATCCGAACGCAGTGAGGATATCCGGCCAGCGCATACAATTTCTTCAAAGAAAAAGTTTAAGAGCGACACTCATGTTCGCTGCATTGCGCGCGAGTCGTACAGCGGCTAGTATCCGAGCTTCCCAAGAGCCTTTTGCAATAGGCACGGAACGAGCTTGTGACCCGGGTTCGAATCCCGGCTCGCGCATAGCCTTTTGCCGAAAAGGCATGCGGAAACGCAAGTTTCCGATGCCCACAGAAGCTTCGCTTCCTTTGGGCTAGCGAAATGCAATCAAGTGGGGCATAAAGCCCCACGAATTTTCTGAAATTCGCGAGACGGGTTACGAACGTGAGTGAGTCTGCCCGGCTCGCACATTTGATTTTCGGCGACACATTTAAATAGAAACCTACTTATCTGTTTCTTATGAAAATCACCGCCATTTTAGAACCGCAGGAAGAAGGAGGCTATACAGTATATATCCCCTCCTTGCCCGGCTGCATTTCCGAGGGCAATACCAAAGAGGAGGCGCTAAAGAATATCAAGGAGGCGGTTGAGCTCTATCTCGAGGCTGACACGAATGAGCTGGTTGAGTTCAGCGGCGAGAAAGTGGTTGTCTCGGTATGAGTCTCGTTGTTTCTGGAATCGAAGTGATTAAGCGCCTCAAGCGTGTTGGATTCGTTGCCACGCGCCAAAAAGGATCCCATGTGCGGCTTGAGAAATCTGGAAAAGATGGAACCATCAAGCTGACGGTTCCACTGCATTCGGAACTGAAGAAAGGGACGCTTCACCGGATCATAAAGGACGCCGGGCTGACGACAGCTGAGGTTGAGAATCTCAAGTGATGGGCCCTCCCGGAATCGAACCGAGGACCTTCTCCTGACTGAGCGAAGCGAAGGAAGGCCAGGAATTTCCGCTGCCTTTCTCGACTCCTTTGCTTTGCCTGTAAGGGAGACGTTCTAGCCGCTGAACTAAGGGCCCGTGGCAAAAAGAAAGAAGGAGGCGATTTAAATGCTGCGGTTCCGCTTGACCATCTTGGCTAATGCGCGCATTTCCTCGGTTGTTTGCTTGATGGCCGCGACTGAGCCGGAGACGGGGTTCTGCCCAAAGATGGACTCAAGCTCAAGGGCCCGGTCCTCGGAAGCGAGGGGCGCGAGACCATGGAGCATGAGCGCGACGTGGTTGCCGCCTTTTTCATAGAGCCTGCTCACCTTTGGCTGCCACGTTTCCTGGAACCAGTGCCACGCCGCGTCGAGACCAGGGCCATGCGCTGTCATGTCGCGCACCAGGTACATCCTATCCTGATGCCGTATAGCGTCGGTCAGGCTGGTATCAAGGGCTTTTCGTAAAAGAGCGGGATCCTGAAATCCGGCAAGGCCTGCTGAGAGGATTTTCATGCGTTCCTGTGGATTGGTCTCGGATTTGTACCTCTGAAGGAGCGTGTCGAAAGTCCTCTCGTCGCCCCGCCAGGCGGAGATGCCATACACGGCTCCCCGTAAATTGGATTCGAGTTCCGAGGCACGCGGGAAAGCGTCTCTGGCCCAGGAGACTGCGCGCTCATCGCCGAGCCTTCCAAGCCGCAGGATGGCGTCGGCGCGCAGGGCACGGTCGCTCGGGTCTTCCCCATCTTTCACATCCCAGTCCAAACGGTCAAGAGTCTTTTTCGAGAGGGTTTCAACAAGGGCGCCAATGCGAGGATGGTAAGGTTCTCCGCGTGCGACGACTCCAAGCTTGCCCAGCGCCGAAAGGACGTTAGTAAGGACAAGCAGATGATCCTCATTCGCAAAGGCACGCTCGACGAAGCCGAGATATTCTTCTATCGTGACATCCCCCGAAACAGCCATCGCCGCCAGGTCCCTATGGACTCCCCAGCGATCATGATGGCCGATACGCTTGTTAGCGATGACCGCCTCAAGGCCAGAAAGCAGCTCAGGGGAATACCGTGTCCTATGGAAGACGAATTCCCCGGAGTTCACCTTCACATATGTGGGGGCCTCGTCGAGCTCGATAGTCCCCTCACGCTCTGTAAGGAAGAGGGTTGCCTTCTTGCCTCCGTTATACTCGACGGTAACTGGAATCTGCCATACCCCCTCCCCTTGCCCGTCAAAGAGGAACCTGCGCTGCGAGAGCCGCAGCGTTCGCCCTTCAAGAGAAACATCAACAAGCGGATGGCCGATCTGGCTGATCCAGCTGTCCATCATTGCGGACACAGGCTTCCCGGAGGCCGTTTCCAGTGCTGCCCATAAATCGCTGTCCTCCGTATTGCCAAACTTGTGCTTGTCAAAGTAAAGCTTGAGGCCTGCTCTGAAATCCTCAACGCCAACATACTGCATGAGCATGCGCAGGGCCATGCCCCCTTTGGAGTAGCTGACAGCGTCGAAGAGCTCAGAGGCTTGCCCGGGGTCGGTGACATCGGCCTGGACAGGGTGGCTGGCAACCAGAGAGTCCAAGGTGTAGGCACTCATGGCCCTGCCGCCAAGGAACTCGCTCCAGGGGTCGAGAGCAGGGGCGATATGGTCAGCGGCGAGGTAGCCCATCCAGTCAGCGAAGCCCTCGTTGAGCCACAGGCCATTCCACCAGCGCATCGTGACCCGGTCTCCGAACCACTGATGCGTGAGCTCATGGGAGGTGATGACCGAGACCCGGAGTTTCTCCTGCCGGGAAGAGGTAGCCTCGTCGGTGAGCAGAGCGACCTCAAGGAAGGAAATCGCTCCCCAGTTTTCCATGGCGCCGAACGCGAAATCAGGAACAGCGACAAGGTCTATCTTGGGCAAATCATAATCCGTGCCGAAGAAATCAGCAAAGAATGTTGTTGCGCCCATCGCCACTTTCAGGGCGTAGGGGGTGAGATGGCTCTTTCCGGGAGTCGTGAGCACGCGGAAGGGGATTCCGTCCTGCTCCCCTTCAGTGGCGTCCAACTCAGCGGCGAAGCCGGCGATAAGATAGGGGCTCATGGGAGGGGTGGGAGCAAAATGATGAGTGACCATTCCGTTCCCGGCACTCTCGGAAGAAATGAGCGGCATATTGGAGACAGCCATAACGCCCTCTGGCACGGTGATGTGGGTCGTGACGACTGCCTTGGCTGCTGGCTCATCAATCATGGGAATCGCCATTCGTCCGTACGTCGCTTCGAACTGGGTGGCGAACATGATTTTCGGGGTGCCGTCACGGCCCGTGTACGTGCTTCTGTAGGGGCCTTTGAGGTCGTCGTTAAGCCTTCCAGTATAGACGACTTCAAGAGTTGCTTCTCCAATAGGGATATCTCGGTCAAAATGAAGTTCTACGGATTCGTTATGGGGGTCATACGGAGCGTTCGGGTCTTGGCTTGAGCGGAACTCCCAGCGCCGGGCAGGAAGGACAGTCCCGTCGGCAAGCCTGAGCACTGCGCGTTGCAGCTCTAAATCTGCGGCGTGCACCCTCAAGGAAGGTATGGGCTCGAGGACGTCTAATGTGACTCTCGCTTCAGCGTCCAGGCGGTTGAAGGGAGAAGAAGGGTCGTAAGTGAGGTCAGGCTTCCAGTGAACGTCAATTGCTTTCTGTCGGACTCGAGTTTCCAGCGGCAGGTAAACCATGGTATCCCCCAGTGTTTTCATCCGCAAGTGGCTATCGGTTATATAAATATTTCTATACTGGGAGCCGAGCGCCAGAAACCTATATATACCGAAAGCATCCTGAAGAAGGCATGCCCGAGCATTCCGACCACATCCTCCATGTCATCCTCGACCAGGACGAGATCACGTGGCAGGATGTCATCTATGATCTCATCAAGACGAATCAGATGGATCCCTGGGACATTGATGTTTCGCTGCTTACGAAGAAGTATCTCGAGCGCATCCATGAGCTTAAGGAGCATGATTTCCGCCTCTCCGGCAAGGTCGTCCTGGCCGCCGCGCTCCTCTTAAAAATCAAGTCCGCCAAGTGGATCAAGGAGGACATCGCCAACCTCGACGCAATGTTCTCGTCCGCCGAGCAGGACATGGAGGAGCTGCTTGACATCGGCGACGAATTCGCCCCGAGGGAAAAAGTGGACGCCATGCTCATCCCGAGGACGCCCCAGCCGAGGAAGAGAAAAGTTTCCATCTACGATCTTGTCCATGCCCTCGAAAAGGCCCTGGAAGTGAAGCACCGCCGCGTGCTCCGCGACATGCCAATCCTGGACATGGAGCCGCCGAAGAGGAAGCGCGACATCAGCCTGATCATCCGCGACCTGTATCGTACGATTATAGATTTTTTTAAAACCAAGAAAGGCGAGCGGCTCACCTTCTCAAAGCAAGATCGGCCTCACCCAGGCGCAGCACTTTGGCGAGATTGAGATTGAGATGAAGGAATAAGGGCAGAGCCGAAGGGTTAAGCCAACTTATAGCAAAAGACACAAATTGTTAGACAAAATCAGTCTTTTGCTTATTGAAATGTCAGAAGTCCGCTTGCTTACCCCGAGCTGAAGCAGGGAGATTGCGCATGCGGACTTCTGATCATGCTCAAAAACCACGCCACCAGCTTTAGCTGGTGGTTTTTGACAAGTTCGAGTTTATAGAGACTTGCGGTAATTGGGTTACATAAAGTTTATTAGGGAGTTCTTCTTTGTTAGGTTCATGGCAAGAAAAAAAAGAGCGGATGGTAGGAGTTTGTCTCGTGAAGTGATGGAGCATCAGCGTTTTCGGGCGGTTGAATTACGGAAGAAGGGCTGGTCGGTGCAGGATGTTGCGGATTCTTTTGGTGTCCATCGTGGGAGTGTTTCTCGTTGGTTGACCAAGCATAACCGCAGTGGAGTCGATGCCTTGCGACGACGAAAAGCTTCAGGAGCAAAACGTAAACTGTTTCAGTCCGAGCAGCTGAAACTGCTCGGAATGATGAGGTGTCCTGCGACGGATTTCGGGTTCGAGACGCCATTGTGGGATTGTACGCGTGTTCGGCAGTTGGTGATAAAACAATTTGGTAAGAAAATTGACCCGTCGAACATTTGGCGTCTGCTTCGAGTGTGGAATCTTTCTCCTCAAGTGCCCCAGAAGCAAGCCTTTCAGCAAGATCAGGCGCTTGTCAACAAATGGCTCAGGAAGGAATGGCCACTGATCAAGTTGCAAGCAAAAAGATGGCAAGCCATAATCTACTTCCAAGACGAAGCAGGCGTATCGCTTATTCCCGCCTTGGGGCGAACATGGGCTCCACAAGGAGAAACACCGACGATAAAAGTCACGGGAACAAAAGGTGGACTGTCAGTGACTTCGGCAGTAAGTCCTGCAGGCCGTCTATTGTTTCGAATCGAAAAGGAAAAAGTAAACGGCGAAAGACATGTAGAATTCCTCGACCAAATCCGCCAGCACCATCCTAACCGAAAAATCATTGTCATCGAAGATCGTGCACCAATTCATCGAGCCGCGTGTGTCCGTGACTTTGTCAAGAGCCACCAAAGACGATTCGCATTGTATTATCTACCGTCCTATTCTCCGGAACTAAGCTAAGTATTATATATTAGTTCATATTATAATTCTTCATGGGCAGAAAACCTAACTTCCATTTGACATCAGCGCAACGACAACGACTCCGAAGCTTCATGGCAAAGACGAATGACAAGCGCGAATATCGTGCCGCGGATGGCTTACTGCAACGTGCCGAAGGCAAGTCTGCAGACGAAGTTGCGCGTCGTCTCGGCGTGACGATAAAGCAGGTCTTTACGTGGACGAGAAAGTTCCGTGCTTCTGGCACGGATGGATTGCACATGAAAAAGCCGACAGGCCGCAAGACGACAAAAGCCGACGCGGCAAAGCCAATCATTGCGAAAATCATCGACGAAGAGCCTCAGGCGTTTGGATACCTGAAAGGGCGATGGGCACTGCGCGACATCGAAAAAGAGCTGAAGAAAGAGGGCATCGGGATGCACTTCACCAGCGTCGGAAGAATGCTCGGAGATCTCGGAATCGTGCTCAAGAGCCCGAAGCTTCGGGCTCCCGGTTCGATAAGAAAAAATTATCGCAAAAGAGAGGAGATTCGACGCTACAAGCGCATCGCTCCGGCCCTTTTTAAAAAAAATTCTCATCGGGTTCCAGGACGAGAAGTGGACCGAGCTTCTTCCAAAAGCCGAACCGTGCTGGACGCCCCGAGGAAAAACGAGGTATATCCGAACGCTTGGATACACCAAGCGAGTGAACTGTTTCATCACCCTGTTCTGGCCGCGCAAGCGCATTGTCTGGAACACCTTTTCCCGACGGAGAAACATTGAGTTTCGCAAGCACCTGAGCAATCTCGTCGCGCACGCGCGACGGCACAGAATCAAGCGCATCATCTTGTTCGTTGATCATGCCACCTACCACGATACGCCTAAAGTTAGGCGCTTTCTCAAGCAGCATCCTCTTCTGAAAGTGAGATGGCTCCCGAAGAAAGACCCCAACAGCAACCCAACGGAGTGCCAGGTCAACAAGCGGCTATCGGGAGCTGTCTCGGTCAATCATGAGCATGCAGATTTGCCAGCACTAAAGGATTGCACAAAAAAATTTCTCAGAAAGTATAACTCTATTTATGCTACTTAGCTTAAATCCCGATGAAAAAACGTGGGCCCACCTAAAAACCAAGGAACTGAAAGCACACCAAGCGACAACCAAAATCCAGCTCAGAGAGATTGTCATGAAAAAAATGCGAAGCATTCAACATCGGCCAAAACTCATCAAATCATTTTTTAATGACTCATATGTCACCTAATCAATGCAAGTCTCTATAATATCCAATCCGAACTTTTCAATCCCGAAATGTCAGAAAGCGTAGCTTTCTGAGCACACTCAAAATCTTTGATTTTGATGATTCGCTGATTACGAAT
>JAGVXW010000048.1 GCA_018303575.1 Candidatus Woesearchaeota archaeon | reverse complement strand
CTCTTCTCCACATACCCGCACTTGCCGCAGGCCAACCTATCGCTGTGGTTGGCGAGAAATGAATCGGGGCCGCATTTCGGGCAGAGCTTGTTCTTGCGCGTGGCTTTGTCGCCGGCTACTGTATAGAGCTTGAAGCGCTGGAAGACCTTTCCTTTCTTCGCCGGCGCCGCCTTCTTCTTGTCTGCTGCCATTTAGCTCACTTCTTCGCTGGCGCGGCTGCCGGTGTCGCGGGCGCTGCCGCCGGTGTCGGTGCCGCGGCAGGCGCTGCCGGTGCTCCCGGCGCGGTCTTCTTCGCCGCTCTTTTCGCTGCGAGGGCGATGTCTGTTTCGAGCTTGGCCATCACGGCCTTGTCCTTGTAGACATGCGCCCGCACGGAGGCAGAGTTCGCCCCATAGCCCGTGGAGATGCTCTTGACCATGACAAGCTCCGGCTCCACCTTCAGCTCTTTCGCGAGCGCGGCCTTCACGTCCTCCCGCTTCGGGGTGGTGGCCTTGCCGAATTCCACCCTCGCGCTGACTTCCACGCGGGAGAGCAGCGTGTTCTCATTCCTGTTTGAAATCTGGAGTTCCATTACCTCACCTTGATCGCGAATTCGCCTTCCTTCTTCATCGCTATCTGCTGGGCGATCTTTGACTTCTCCAGGCTGAGGATGTGCAATCTTCCTTGCCAGGTGCCGGTAAAGTCTTCCTTGCGCAGCCCCTTTTCTTTGATTTCGGTTTCGAGGAGCAGTTCCTTGGTTGATTTTGACGCGAGCTTCTTAACCATTCTTCGCCTCCTTGGCCGGCTCCTCAAGCCATTCCAGCTTGCCCAGCCCCGCCTGTCTCATCGTAAGCCCGAGCTTGGGGTTCTGGATGTCCTTGAACGAGACCGCGATAATCCTTGCCCGGCAGTTGTCTCCCACCTTGAGAACGCGCTTTGAGTCCTTGCCCGTGAGCGTCTTTTCCTTGGAGAAGGAGACGAAATCATCCATGGTTTGGGAGACGTGGATCATGCCGTCGATCGGGCCGAGGTTGATGAAGGCGCCGAAATCCGCGATGTCCTTGATCCTTCCCAGTACAACCTCATGCATCTCGGGCTTGAAGGTGAGCAGGTTAAAGCGGCACGCATAATAGGGAGCGCCGTCTCCGGGGATGATGATGCCCTCGCCGATCTCTGCCACTTCCGCGACGTCGATGACGATGCCAAGATCCTTGGAGATGTAGCCGTCGTACTTCTTCTTGACGCGTTTGACAACCGCTTCCTCAACCGGCAGGTTGAACATGTCTGGCGGGACGCGGATGTGATCGGTCACTTCGGTCTTATAAAACATAGGTTAGGCCTCGGTCTACTCGGGGCATTGGGGATGAGGGGGGCATTTATAAAGCTTGCTGCTTGAAAAAGCCGGAAAATTTCCGGAAAAAACAGGCGCAGGCTGATTAAGGGGTTACGCTCTTCTGAAAGCATATGAACTTGGAGAGGAGGTGGGTGCGGGCAAGAACGTTCTCTTTCAGGAACCGCTCCTTCATGGAATCTGGGTTTATCTTGACATTTACACTCTGGAGCAGGCCGCCCTCGAAGCTGAGAAGTCCAGCAAGAGATTAGATAGGCTCATGAACGAGATGCTCGCCGGCCTTTAGCCCATCTTCACATACTTCTTCTGCCGGATGAACAACGTCTCCTTGCCCTGTTTCCTGAGCCTTGAGCGCAGCGCGCTGTCCTGGGTGGCGATGATATGAGTGGAATCAAGTTCCACAAGCGCCTCGTCAACAAGGCCCGCGCTCGGCAGGACCCGGAAGCGGCGGTGCTCGAGAAGCGAGAAGGCGAATTTCGCGGCTTCCCTGTCCTTGATCTTGGGGCTTTCTAGGATATTGTGGAGCTCTTCCAAGGTCCCTTCCAGGATGCAGAGTTCATAGGGCTCGCGCATGGCGTCGTCGATGCCTGAAATCACGTCGAGCTTGAGCTGATACGGAGCCAGGAGGAAGTTGGTGTCGAGGACGACGCATTTCATACCCTTCTTGTTTCTCTTTCCTATATAAAAGCTTCCTGAGGACTCTTAAATCGCGGAGTTGAAATGCGCTTTAGCAGAGAAATGTTTATATGCACCACCCCCAAGTCTACCGAATATGGCACGACGTCTCTCCTTGATTCTTCTGGCATCTGCGCTGGCGGGTTGTGGGCGCGAAGCTTCTGCGCCAACTGTTTCCGTACTGCAACCACCGGTTGAGCATTCACTAGAGAAGGTCGTTCAAATTCCAGAAGCATCTTTGGAAGAACTTCGACTGAGCCAACGGAGGATTGGAGATGCCGTGCATACCCTTACTGAAGCCTATGAGACTAACGTTGCAGAAATAGCTGCGCTGAAAACAGATCTCGCCGCGTACCAGAATGCGAAAGTTCCTCTCGCGCCCTCGCCTGAAAATGAAGGCAGCTATGCCCTTCCCTTGGTCTGGAGCACGATGGGGTATGAGGGTCTTCTTCACAAGTTTGTATATGATAGTTGGCTCGAGATGGGAAAAGTAGATGACGCTTATGTCCGGGATATTGTTAAGATCCTAAACGAGGCCCTCCCAAAAGATATCGGGGCGGTTTATGCCATCGAACTCCGTGTACCTTGGAACCCTCTGGACCCCGCCCCCTTTGGATTGATGGGCAATAGAACGGAAATCTGCGCAGCATTCCTCACAAGGGCCGGGTCTCCATCGGCTGTCGTCTACAAAGGAGAAAAAACTTGGCTTCTCACTCAAGATCCGAGTGGAGGGGGGATTCGCTCTCCCTTCGATGATGCTCTCACGTACAGGCCGGTCCCCTTTAAAGGATGGCAAGATTTTGCTTCTACAACTGAAAAAACAGGGAGCCCCCTCCGGGTGAAAGTGGTCACCAAGTAGGCCCGATGTTCATAATCTTTATATAACTCCCGGGGCGTTTCTTGGATATGGCCACCAAGCAAGGCACGTATCGGCCCTTCGAGGTGCCGGACGAGCGGGAAATCGTCTACACGGACAAGCTGAGATTTCCGTGGCGCGAGGACAAGGCAGGATATTTCCTCATCAAGATCGAGGGTAGGGAGATCCAGTGCGGATTTCTGCAGAAGGACAAGATGACCGTCGAATTCCGGGGCGAGGACCCGTTCAACATGATCAAGGAGATCGCGAAAAGGGATCTCGTGAACCCTGAGCACCTGGGCTACGTCGCGGCGGAGCTGACGCTCGCGAAGCAGTGCATTGATACGGGGAAGCCGTATGTCCAGCGATAAATCGAGGATTCTGCCTTATCGGGAATGGACTCCGGCCCTGACGCCGGAGCAGATCTTCTCTGGCTCTCTCAAATTTTCTGAAGTGAAAGTTGAAGGGGAAAACATTTTTTGGCTGGAACAGCGGCCAACTGGAATCTCTGGGGCCATGAGAAGGGATGCTGAAGGGAAGGAGACTGAGCTCACGCCAAAGGGAATGAGCGTCAGGACGCGCGTGCATGAATACGGAGGAGGAGCTTATGCGGCCTCAAAGGGAACGGTCTATTTCGTCAATGACAAGGACCAAAGGATCTATGCGTATGAAGAAGGGAAGAAGATTGCTGTTGCGCTGACCCCTGAGAAGAATACTGACGGCCCGCTTGGGAAATACGCTTCGTTGGTGATATCGCCTGACGGGAAGTCGCTTATTTTCGTCTACGAAAAGGAGTTCTCCGGGAAAAAGGAGAATGAGAATTATCTTGGCCTCTTGGAATCGCCGGGAAAGGAGCCGATCATTCTCGCGAGTGGCTGCGATTTCTACGCCGATCCGTGCTTCTCGCCGGATGGGAAAAAGCTCGCTTGGCTGCAATGGAACCATCCGCACATGCCCTGGAATGAGACGGAACTTATGATCGCTGATTTCGACGGGAAAAGATTGAGCAATTCAAGAAAAGTGGAAGGCGGCGAGGGAAAGAGCGTATGCTGGCCGCAATTCAACAAGTTAGGGCGGCTCCTCTTCGCGATGGATGAAGCGGGAAAGGGGGAACAGGACCCGAAAAATTACTGGAACATCTATGCGCATGATGGAGAGGTGAAGGCGCTTACCCGGGAGCTGGCCGAATTCGGCTCGCCGCACTGGATGTTCGGGATACACAGTTTTGCTGTCATTGATGACAAGATTGTGGCTGCGAGAATCGCGAAAGGGGAAGAATCGCTTGTTTCCATTGGAGAAAAAATAGAACCGATTCCGACGGATTGGTTTCCCACAAGGTCGAACATCGTTGCTCAAGGGAATGCTGTTGTTTTCGCGGGAGCCACAAAGAAAGAAGGCCATGCGCTCGTAAAGATAACCGCAACCGGGGAGACGGAAATCCTGAAGAGGGGCATGACCCTCAGAATTCGCAAGCAGGATATCTCGCTTCCCAAATTGATTTCGTATCCGACACGGGATGGAAAAAAGGCGCACGCGTTCCTCTATCTTCCCCGGAATTCCGCGTTCAGTGCGCCAAAGGAGGACAAGCCCGGGCTTATTGTGATGGCGCACGGCGGACCGACGAGCAAGGCGAGCGCGGCCTTCTCGCCCGTAACTCAATTCTGGACATCGGGTGGATTTGCTGTATTGGATTGCGATTACAGGGGAAGCACGGGGTATGGGAGAAGATACCGCGACTCTCTGTATGGCAACTGGGGTTCTCTTGATGTGAATGATGTCGCTGATGGAGTCGCGTATCTTATTAAAGAGGGTCTGGTAAACCTTCAACAGGTCGCTATCCGTGGCGGGAGCGCCGGCGGCTATGTCGTGCAGTGCTGCCTCACCCAGTTTCCGGATCTCTTCAAGGCAGGAGCGAGCTACTACGGCATCGGGAAGCTGAAGACACTGATTGAAAGCACCCATAAGTTCGAGAAATGGGACACGCAGAGATTGATCGGCGGGACGCCGGAAGAGGTCCCGAACATCTATGTCGAGCGCTCGCCGGTGCTGCACCTTGACGCCTTAAAGTCCCCGGTGATCCTCTTCCAGGGCGGGGCAGACAAGATCGTGCCGCCCGAATGCTCGCGGGAAGTCGCTCAGGCGCTCAAGAAAAAAGGGATCTTCCACGAATATCATGAATACAAGAACGAGGCGCACGGCTTCCGCTCGAAAGAGGCGAACGCGGACAGCCTGGGGAAGGAATGGGAGTTCTACAGGAAGGTTTTTAAAAGCCCTTGAGGAAGCTTGAGCCATGAAGAGCGTTCTCAAAGAGGCGCTGAAGGATATCAAGCCGACTCCGGCTGAGGAGAAGGCCGCGGCGAAGCGCATCGGTGAAGTAGTGGCTAGGGTGCAGAAGCTCGTGCCCGAGGCAAAGGTTGTCTTGGGCGGCTCCGGGGAGAAGGGAACGTGGCTCAAGCAGTCGCACGACGCGGACATCTTCGTGCAGTTCCCGAAGGGAAGGGAAGCGATCTCTGACCTCCTCGAGAGAAAGATTTCTAGAGCTTTCAAGCTCCAGCGCCTGCACGGCTCACGCGACTATTTCCAGACGCGGCTCGGGGATTTTGTCTTCGAGATCATCCCCATCATCTCAATCAAGAAGGCAGAGGAAGCGGAGAACATCACGGACGTCTCGCCTTTGCACGCGAAATGGGTCAAGAAATATGCCAAGCTCGCGGATGACATCCGGCTCGCGAAGCAGTTCTTCAAGGCGGCAGGCGCCTACGGCGCGGAGAGCCATATTTCGGGCTTTTCCGGCTATATCTGCGAGGTGCTCACTATTT
>JAGVXW010000047.1 GCA_018303575.1 Candidatus Woesearchaeota archaeon | reverse complement strand
TTCATCGTGCAGTCTGCAATGAAGCAGCAAAAGACCGAGCCACAGCTCGAGATGGGACAAGCCAACATCAAAGTCATCGGCTGCGGCGGCGCCGGTTCCAACATGACGAACTGGCTCTACAAGAAGGGCGTTCGCGGTGCGGAGATTATCGCCTGCAACACGGACCAGCAGCACCTCAACATCGTGGAAGCTGACAAGAAATTCCTCATCGGCGCCGAGCTCACGCGGGGCTTGGGATGCGGCGGGTTCCCCCAGAAAGGAGCAGAGGCCGCCAAAGAAAGCATCGCGAAGATCAAGGAGTCCTTGGCCGGCGCAGAAATGGTTTTCGTCTGCGCGGGCATGGGTGGAGGCACAGGCACGGGAAGCGCGCCTATCGTTTCGCAGGTGGCGAAGGAGAACGAAGCCATCGTCATTGGAACTGTAACGATGCCATTCAACATCGAGCGCGCGAGGATCGACAAGGCGGAATTCGGCCTGCAGCAATTAAGAGATGTCTGTGACACTGTTATCGTCATTGACAACAACCGGCTGGTGCAGATCGCGGGTAATTTGCCTGTAACCCAAGCTTTTGCTGTCGCGAACGAGCTCGTGAGCACGATGATCAAGGGCATTGTCGAGACCATCGCAGTGCCAAGCCTCGTGAACCTCGACTTCGCTGACGTGAAGGCGATCATGAGCAATGGCGGAGTGGCCGCCATCGGCGTGGGAAGCTCTGACACGAAGAATCGCGTTGAGGAAGCTGTCCGCGGCGCTTTGGCCAATCCCCTGCTGGAGATCTCCTACAAGGGAGCCACCGGCGCGCTCATCCAGATCGAGGGCGGGCCTGACATGACCTTGGAAGAGGTCAACAGGGCTGGCGAACTCGTTACCGAGAGCTTGGATGACGATGCGAACGTCATCTGGGGAGCAAGAGTGCGGGACGACATGCATGGAAAGATTACCATCATGACCATCATGACTGGAGTGAAGAGCCCCTGGATCCTGGGCAAGGACAAAGGCACCGAAAGGCAGGCGGCGCGAGTTCGAGTGAGCTCGGAGCTGGGAATCCGGATGGTCTAAATGGAAACCGTACTGACAAGCTTGGTCAATTCCCTCGCGAAAGAGGCGGAACAGACGATGCAATCGGAGCGCGAGGCGGCGAAGTTCAGGCAGCTTTTGCCCGCGCTGCTCAACAGGGGCATCGACAACATCGACTTTTCCATGTTCGGGCCTGAGATGCGCTACAGCATCCTCGACCTCATGGGAGACGAGTTCATCAGAAGAGGCAATCTCGCGGAGGCGCAGAAAGCGTTCGTGCTGAGCTCTAACCAGCCGCGGCTCTCTATCGTGGGAGACGAATACGCCAAATTGCAGCAGATGACAAAGGCTGTTGAAGCGTACAAGCTTGGCGGGCATACGGCCAAGATCCTTGGCGTTGGAAACCGCTGCCTCGAGGACGGGCGCTACCATGACGCGATTGTCGCGTTCCAGGCGGCCGGCAACACGGAAGGGCTTTTAGCGTTAGGCAAGCTCTGCGTCGAAAGAGGCAAGTTCGAGGAGGCGCTGGAAATCTTCTCCTCCCTGAAGGAGACCGAGAAGCTCTCGGCGCTGGGCGACAAGTGCATCGAGACGCAAGATTATGAAGTTGCGGTGCGCGCCTATAAAGCGATGAACTCAGCCGAGAAGCTGAACGCCATCGGCGAAACTTTGCTCCAGAACGCGAACTTCCGGCTAGCGCTCCAAGCGTATGAGGCGGCTGGCAACACAGCCATGCTACAGTTCATCAAGCAGAACCTGGTTGGATAAATCGAGAGGTTCACCATGGACGAGTTCCTCCTAGAGAAGAAAGTCGAGTACTTAGTCGACATGAAGCTGAAGAAGCTCCAGGCGCAGCTTGCCGAGGCGCTCCAGAAGGTGGCTGAAGTGAGCGAGCAGATGGGCAATCTCCAAGCCACGGTGAAGCGGCTGAACAACAGCGCTGCCTCGGCTTCTTATCAGCAGCAGGCACAGACGTACGCCCAGCCCCAGGCGCAGACTTTTGCGCCTCCCGGCCAGTTCGCGCAGCAGCCAGCCCGGGAGCCCCTGATCATCATGAACAAGGGCCAGGCTTTCAACGTCGAGGATGTCTCGGTGGAGAAGATGTTCAACTTCTCGGGAAGGAGATAATTTTTTTCATTTCATGGTCGTCAACGTTACCAGGAAGCTGTTCGCAAGCAATCATAGTATCAAGAAACATATCGAAATTACATGGGGCGCGCTCACCCTTTTTCTCCTGGGATTTCTCTCGGTGGTCGCGGTCTCTACTTTCTGGCGCTCGCCGTTTTTGCTTCTTATTCTCCTCTTGGCGATTGTGGCCTTGGCATTCTGGCTCCGGAAGAACCCTCATGACGCCTGGCTGTTTGCGATTGTTAGCATCTGGGGCGTCCTCGCAGAAATGCTGGCCATCCGCTTTGGCACCCGGACATATGCATTGCCTCAGTTTTGGGGCGTGCCTATCTGGTTGCCTGCGCTTTGGGGGATGGCTGCGCTGTTCATCAAGCAGCTTTCAGAGATCACTGAGCATTTCTGACGCTATCCTGCCGCGCATCTCTCAGTTCTTTCCTCTGAGCGCTTCGATGAGCGTCTTGCACTTCTCAATCGCTTCTTTCGCAGTCTCGAAGTCCATCTTCTTTCCGTAATAGACCAAGGAGTTCCTCTTGTAGCGGCAGCCATCGAAGAGCCGGAAGAGCGCAGGATTGTGCAGGATGTCCCTGAGGTAGAATCCCAGGCACAGGTGGTTGGAGACAGCGTATCCTTCGACGAGCACCATCCCATGCATCAGTTCCAGCATCGAGGAGTAATAACCCTCGAAAATATAGTTGGCGTTGCTTTCTTTGATGGGCAGCTCTTTGAGGAACGCGATCCTTCCCTCTGAAGTGCTTTTCAGCGATCTCGCCTTCGCTATATCGGGGCTGATCCTGGCGGAGGCCCCGCTCGCGAGACAATCCTGCCAACTGCTTTCCTTGTTCATGTGAACACCTCGACAAATCCGTTTAGCGTGACGCCATTGAGGATATTGTTCGCCAATTCCTTGTTCTCCACATCCTTGATGCGCTTATATATAAACAGATGCACTTTCCTTTGAAGGGTCTTCTCAAATTTTTCCAGGGAAACCCTTTTATTTGAGGGCGTCTCCAGGTAGAGGTCGATATCGCTGGTTTCCCGATCTTCTCCCCGCGCATAGGAGCCAAAGACGACAAGGGGCGGGTTGCTGAATTCCCTAACCAGATAGCTCGTAAGCCCCGAAATATGGAGGTGACGGAGGTTGAAGATTCGTTTTTCGAGGAGAAAGGACGCGGAACTGCGGTCGGCGGAATAGAGGGTGACTCCCGCAATACCCGTCTTCTTCAGGAGCCCTTCCTTAATCAGTTCCCGAGTGTAGCGGATGGCCGAGGGCAACGGAATGCCTACTTCCCGGCTGGCCTGCCTCACCCGCAGTTGGGCGGTAGGATTGAGGAAAAAAAACTCCCTAACCGTCTCCTTGATACTTTTTGTTTTCATATGATAACAAAAGTTATCATGTGATATTTAAAATTATCGCTTTCAGATGTCCCTTTGCTTGATGCATGTGTCATAGAAATCGCATTGCCCGCCATTCCACTTGCACAGCGGGCCGACATTCGTCGGGAAATCCTTGATCTTGTCTGTCTGCGTCAGCTCATGGATCAGCCGCACTTCTTTCTTCGTTTCCTCCAATAGCTTTTCATCAACATCCATCATCCTTTCTCCAAACTTGAGGAAGTTGATTCCAACCTTATCTGGGGCTTTTCCATATTTTAGCTTGTAGAGAAGGGCATAGATAGACAATTGCAACCGGTAGGCAGGGGTCAATTCGTCCTTCTTCGAGGTCTTGTAGTCCATGATCACGGTTTCTTTGTCATGGGTGTGGATGGCGTCGATGAACCCCTTAACCTTCAAATCTGGGTTGATGATCTCTTCCTCCACTGAAGGAGTGAGCTCGCTGAACGCTTCCTTCAGGGTGCCGCAGATCTCCGCACGTTTTCTCAGCTTTTTCGCGAAAATCGTGACAAAGCCCTGCAGCATGTCCTGCGACTCCAGCAGATAGCGCTCCAGCTCCTCTTCGGCAAGGCCAAGTATCAGCAGGTTGGTGCGGTTCTTGGTCCATAGTCGCAGGAGGTGCGCCGTAACGAAGGAGCGCATGCCGAACTCGAGCTCCTTTTCGTCCAGAGACGTGATGTCCAGGTCGAAGAACTTTTCCAGGACTTCATGGACGATAGAGCCTCGGATCAGGTAGATGCTGGGCTTTGTGGGGAGATTGAGGATGTACTGATAGAAATACTTGCGCGGGCACTGCTTGTACGTGTTGATCGAGCTCGGCGACTGCATCCGTGGCATGGCCTTGAGGGCCCCGCTTCCCTATATAAAGCTCACGCACGGATTTCATGTCCAGTGCTCAGATTATAACGGCAGCATGGGCGTTTGTCCAAGTCGCAATATTTAAATAGCGAGATTCCAGAGCATGAGGCCATGATCAAGACCCTGATCGCCTTCTTCATGCTCATCAACCCGTTCGCGCTCTTCCTCTATCTTGTGCCGGTGATGCGGAAGCTGAAGCACAAGGCCTATTGCAGGATGCTCTTCGAGGCGACAGCCATCTCCTTTGTTGTCTATGTCATCTTCCTGCTCATCGGCGAAAGCATGTTTACCAAGGTCTTCAACGTCTCCTTCGAGTCCTTCCGCATCTTTGGCGGTATTGTCATCTTCTCGTACGCCTATCATTACATCGTGAAGGGCGAGAAGGCGCTCATCCATATCCGGCCGAACATTGAGGAGATTGCCGAAGAGGTTGCTATCCCCTTCATCGTCGGGGCTGGCACCATCTCTCTCACCATTTTGCTGAGCCACGAGGCGAGCTGGCCCCTCGGCGCGTCGGCCATCGCGGGCATACTGGCGCTGAATTACTTCATCATTGTCGGGCTGAAATGGCTCCGGGACCACATCCAGCACCGGACACTGCGCATTGTTTTCGACAAGAACCTAGAGATCTTATTGAGAATCCTCGGCTTCTTCCTCGGCGCCATCGGCGTGGACATGTTCGTTATCGGCGTGAAGAACGTGTTCTTTTCCTAGTCCAGAGCTTCTTAAAGAAGGGCAAGGTGAGGGTGGACAAAAGAAAAGCAATAGACGGAACTATGGCATTCACCCACGGCCGCGGCAGATGCGCGCTGTAGAAAAAAATCACGAGCAAAAGATAGGTAAAAAGGACGATGACGGCTCTTCTCGTCCAGCTCGTCTCCCAGGCTTTGTCAAGCTCGACGCGCGCGTTGCGCTCCCGGATGGCCGCAATCTCTTCTTTAACGTTCATTTTCCTTGAAGTCCAAGATACAGGAGTTGATGCAGTAGCGCTTGCCTGTCGGCCCCGGGCCGTCATTGAAGATGTGGCCGAGGTGGCCGCCGCATTTCGAGCACGTGATTTCTGTCCGGCGCATGCCATGGCTCACGTCCTCCCGGAATTTCACCGCCCCAGGCAAAGCATCGGTAAAGCTGGGCCAGCCGGTGCCGGAATCGAACTTCCTTTTTGAGGAGATTTCCTGTATCATGATGATCCCAGTACCTGCCAGTAAACGGAGGCTCGGTCCCCTTCTCCTTCAATACGTGTTCCTGCTCAGGCGAGAGTTTCTTCATATGTCTCTATGGGAAAAACAGGTTATTAAAGGTTTGCCCCAAATCTCATGGCTCAGGAAGCGTACGGCTTAATCTCAGGCCGGGCAGCCTGTTCAAAGCGTGCTCTGTCCTTGAATCAGGCCCGCCATAAATCGGAATGTTTCTTCCGAATCTTGCTGAGAGATCATATAAGAAGAACTCTGCGAGCTTCCGGTCTTCTGTCGGGCCTGTGCAGGCGATCTGCAACGGATAGGCGGCGTTCCCGAAGATAGGGATCCATCCAACTGAAAGCGCGATAGCATGGGAGAAGCGCTCTCCTTTTCTGCTGGCGGCATCACAAGCCATCCTGCCAGCGCTATACACTGTTCGCAGCACTGAGCCCCCTAGGGGAGTCAAAGCCGCGGCTGTTGCAACATCAATTTTTCCGAGCGTGACCAATCCTCCAAGAGCTGCAGGATATAGGCCCCAATCCAAAATCTTGAGGCCGAGGACGTGGATTCCCATGTCGTTGAAGTACCTACTTGAAGAAATTTGCGGAAGCCGGGAGCGCAATTCGGCGGCTTGTTCAGGCGAAAGCTGCTTTCTCTGCTCCCAAACGCCAATCCTTCTCTCTAAATGGGCAGTTAGTGCTTTCTTCCTGAATTCTGCTGAGTATACGAACTTCACGGCATCCCGTGCCTTCTCTGTCAAGCGCAACTCTTTTAACAGAAGATAGCCTCTCTCCGGCAAGGAGAAGGCCTCAGATATCACGACCTTGGATAATCTTACTCCCTCTCGAGCGTACCATCGGAAAGGCCGGTGCCAGTACCATTCAGCCTTCTTATGTGTTATCCTGCCTTTCTTCTCCTGGTACTCAATTCCTCTCTGATGCCTTCTCAGCGCCTTCCAGGCAGCCTGATGGTATGCGAGAGCTTCCACATGCGGATTAATTCTTTGATGCAACTCAGGGCTTAATCCGAAAAGATACTTTTCTAATTTTGAGATGTCAACATCGTCATAGAGGCATCTCCTATGGCGAAGGGACTTTCCGATGTAGAAGGGCAAGGCGAGTGGATTTGATGGGAAAAGCGCTGGAACCCCTGACTCCAAATCAATCCACACCCATCCTTTTCCATCATGTATGAAGTTCGCTGTCGCAGTGGGGTTTGCCTTTCCCGCTTGCCAGACTGCCCCGTCAAATCCGGTCTCCTGAAGCTTTTCCTGGAGCGGAAGCATGATATTGTTTATAAGGTCATCCAACTCCCGAGAGCGCGAAAACGGATGATGGAGAAGCGCGTGGCGGCCGTCAACGAATTCTGTCCTGAGTTCATAGGTCCGTGCTTCCTCGTTCCATTGGAAATCCAGAGAATTTGCAACGCGGAGCTTTTCCCCGAACCAATGCTCGACGAGCACCGACAGCAATTGCCGACGATGATGCGCCGCTGCCACTGCATCCGCGCTCCAGCCGTAAGGACCGGGGGCTCCGGTTAAAACATAATTCGCTAACGCTGTCAGGAAATTGTTGTCAGAAAAGCGCTTCACCGCAATCCCTTCTTGCGCATGTAGGACCGTAGCGGATCTTCCCCTCCCAAGCACAGTCTCCAATGTCATATTCCATCTTCCATGCCTCTTTTCAGTCTGCAAATATCAGAGGGTAGAGAATCGCAACATTTAAATATTTAAACGTTTTTACGTTTTTACACAGGTGAACACCATGGTTTCCATCACCCTTTCCATCCCCGACGAGACACGGCAGCGCATGAAGCATTTTCCCGAGATGAACTGGTCCGGGTTCGTCAGGAAGTCCATCGAAGAGAAGGCGCGCCAGCTTGAGGAGCTCGAACCGCTCCGGCGGCAGCTTCGCGAAGAGCGCCCCTTGACCGAGTGGGCCCTCAGGCTTCAGCATTCAGGGAGAAAGGGGCGCTTGGAGGCCCTCCGAAAGAAAGGGCTCGTATGAACCTCGTCGTTGACAGCAATGTGCTTTTCACCTTCTTCTGGAAGAATTCCCTTTTCAGGAAACTGCTGTCGGAATTCTCCCTTACGCTCTTCGCTCCTGAGTACGCCCTTGTGGAACTCCGTGAGCATCGGCAGGAAATCGCCAAAAAATCAGGGGTTTCATCAAAGGCTTTCGATCGCATTCAGGAATCACTTGCCGAACAAGTCACCTTCGTTCCTCTGGAATTGTATCAGAACCGCCTGAAAGAGGCGCTTTCGTTCGCTCCCGACCCAGATGACGTCGATTTCTTCGCTCTTGCTGTCGAGCTTGGCCTTCCTCTTTGGTCGAACGATGCACGCCTGAAATCGCAGAAAAAGGTGGCCGTGCTCTCAACGGAGCAGGTGCTCATGCTGCTGGGTTCATCCTGAGCACGCCTTCTTCAATTCCTCCACCTTATCAGTCTTCTCCCAGGTGAAGTCTGGGTCATCCCTTCCGAAATGACCGTAGCTGGCTGTCTTGACGAAGATGGGGCGCTTCAGCTTCAGAGTCTCGATGATGGCGCGAGGTCGGCAATCGAAGACTTTCCTCACTGCTTCTAGGATTTTCTCTTCTGCCACCTTGCCTGTGCCGAAGGTGTCCACGTTGATGCTGGTCGGCTGGGCCACGCCGATGGAATAGGAGAGCTGGATCTCGCAGCGCTCCGCCAGGCCAGCAGCAACGATGTTCTTCGCCATGTATCTTGCCATGTAGGCGCCTGATCTGTCCACCTTCGAGGGATCTTTTCCCGAGAACGCGCCGCCGCCGTGCCTGCCCATGCCTCCATACGTGTCCACGATGATCTTTCTTCCGGTCACGCCGGTGTCGCCCTCCGGGCCGCCGATGACGAACTTGCCCGTTGCATTGATGTGGATCTTCGTGTCCTTGTCCATCCACTTGCCGCAGACAGGCTGGATGACCTTCTCGAGAATTTCCTTCTTGAGGTGCTCTTCCGCGAGGTCATGGGTATGCTGCTGGGCGATGACAACAGCAGTGATGCGATGGGGCTTGCCGTCAACATATTCTACGCTCACCTGGCTCTTGCCGTCAGGCCCAAGGCACTTGATTTGTCCAGATTTTCGCACTTCGGCAAGCTTCCGCGTGAGCCGGTGCGCCATGATGATGGGAAAGGGCATCAGCTCTGGGGTCTCCGTGCAGGCGAAGCCGAACATCATGCCCTGGTCTCCGGCTCCCTGGTCCTTGTTTTCAGTTACATTCACGCCTTGGGCGATGTCCGGGCTCTGGCCGTGGATGCTCACCCACACTCCGGCATCCTCGCAGTCAATCCCGAACGCAGGATCCGTGTAGCCGATGTCACGCAACGTTTTCCTGACGATGCTCTGGATGTCCGCGTATCCTCTTGTGGTGACTTCTCCGGCGACATGGACGCTGCCGGTTGTCGTGAGCGATTCTACAGCAACCCGGGAGTTCGGGTCCTGCGCAATCAGGGCGTCGAGAATGGCGTCGCTCACCTGGTCGCAGATTTTGTCGGGGTGCCCTTCGGTGACAGACTCGCTTGTGAAGTAGGTGATTTTCATAGTCCCACGCTTCCAGCCACCCACGCTTCACTTATAAATCTTATTGCTCGGGAAATTCCGATTGGAATACTCTTTCTCCTTACGCAGGTTCTTCTTGTTGCAAATAGATTTAAATAGGAAATGAAATTTGGGAGGCCATGATCGCCAAGAAAGAATGGTTTGCGCTCGGGCCTTCGGGAATCAGGCCCGTAGGTTGGGAGGGATATGTCTATTTCGCACTCTATGCGCTGGCGGTCATCGGGATCGTCAATCTTCCTGTGGCGCCCATGGCAGCGTTCGCGCTGGCCGCGGCTGTGTTGTTTCTGCTGGTCTTGGACATGAGCGCGCTCCTGGAGCGCCTCCTGCCGACGGCGGTGAGCGACCTGCGCGCGCAGTGGCGCGTCAGCGCGCTTTCTTTCCTGCTGCTCGTGACGCTGCTGCTGGCGCTCTTCCTGTACCGGCTGCTGGTGCAGGGCGAGGTGGACCGGGGCGTGGTGCTCATTCTGATCGCGGCGCTGGCGATTAAGCTGGTTGTGGCGCGGATCTAGCATTCCTGTTAAGCGCACTTCTTAAGTACACTTTCTGATTGATATAGGTTATTATAATATAGCTGTTCTATAATCTATTTCTGAAGACGGAAATATTTATATATTTGTTGTGCCTAAATTATAGA
>JAGVXW010000016.1 GCA_018303575.1 Candidatus Woesearchaeota archaeon | reverse complement strand
CCTCTCCCTACGGTCGAGGATTCGCTAGAATAGCAAATCGCAGGCAAAAAGTTCGATTATTTCTGCGATTTGCTATAATTATTTTTGTCCGTGAGTATAAATGCGCTCGCTTATTACGAGACGCATAGGGGGTATATCGTTGCAAAAATTATGAGGATACGTGCGTCGAGCATAGCGCCGGCTCTGGCGTGCGGCGAAGGCTTTGCCTGAGTAGGCTTTTTCATAGAAAAAGCCGTCGCACCGCCACTGCCGGCGCTACATCAAATAAGAAATCTTTGACTACGAATCCCTTTCCGCCGTCGCGCTTAAGATGCTCAATTCGTGCGAGATCGTCTCTCTATATCCATAGCGCAGTTCAATGCTGAGCGGAGTCGTAAAAGCTGGCGTGCTCCGGGGGATGCCATTATTCAGCGTGCATCGCGTCTCGAAGCCGTCCTCGATCTCTCGCATGGGCTGGGGGTTGCATTCGATGTCCCCGCCCTTGCCTTCAATGAAGGAAAAGTCGGAAAACGCGACCTTGGTCACATAAATCCCCGGCTTCTTCGAGCCGTCCCTTCCGAGGCAGGCCAAAGGATAATCTTCATGGTGCAGCAAAACCCCTTCTCCGGCGTTCTTCGCGGTGATCAGGAACTGCACACGCACGTCGTCAGGATGGTCCCCTGGAAGCATGGTCTGCTTCACTTCCGTGATTGCCACAGGCGCGCCCTGCCCCTCATCGCTCTCAAGAGTCTCAGGAGTGCAACTCTTTCTGATTAAGCTATCCGGCTTGGGATCGATGCAGGTTTGCTCCTCAAGCTGGGTCAGATAAGGATAGCAGGCCGAGAACAGCACCCGCGTCTCTATCTTATTAAGCGTCGGGTCAATGGGCTTGGCCTGAAGCAAAGCTCGGAGCCGCGTCTTTTCGCCGGCGATCGTCGCCAGCGCTTTCCCGTTCAAAGGGAACAGTACGCTCTGTCCGGATTCGCGCATCTCTGGCGTGATGTCCCATAATGAGAAGATCATCACGTCAGGCTCAAGCGACAACTGCAGCACAGCCGGCGCGTCCCTGCTCACGTCAGCCGCCCCTTTGTTCTCAAGGATGAGCGGAATCACAAAGCGCTCCCCCTCGACGATCTCCTCAGTCAGGCCGTCCTCAGGAAAGTTCAGCACAATCCCTTCAGTGCCCGTATGCAGCTTTTCGTCGGAAGTGGTTCCGGCATCTATGCAGGCCGTGAGCAGCAGCAAGGAGAGGAAGAGAATCCATTTCATGGACTCACCGGCGCAGAAGGCTCGAGCACGCGCATCATGAATCTCTGCTCAAGCGTGTAATTGTAGAGCGCCGCTATCCGGAAATAGCGCGTCGTGACCTCCCCCTGGTCGAGCAGCAGGCCGTTGCTCGATGGAAGATTGAGGTAGCAGGGCACGGTGGTATATGCGGTCTGCGCCCCGGTGCGCGGCGCGATGCTGTAAACACTGTATCTCTCCTCAGGAAGGTCTTCCCGCCCGCCGATCTCATAGGGCGCGCAGTTCTCTATTTCAATGCCTTCAGGCACGGAGATCCTCACTTCGGTGATGTTCTGGATCGCGCCCTTCCAGGCATTCTCGAGCAGGAGGCCGAAATAAAGGATGGTGGAGTCGTTGCCGAGCTTCAGGACAGCAGGGATGCGGTCGCTCGCCTTGATCTTCACCGGCCCGGCGCTGCTCTCCGCCTCTGGCCTGGTGTCGGAGATGCCGTTGAGCGTGAGGATGTCCTCGTCCTTCTCGATCTGCCGCTGCCTCCGGAGCGCATCCACCCGTTCCTTTGAGACGAAGTAGCGCTTGAGATACGCCTCGCTCAGGAACTCGAAATCAGCCCGGATGGCCAACTCATACCTTCCCGGAGGAAGCGGGATCTCTTTTTCAGGATCGAAGCTGCACTGCACCGTCTCAACAAGATACTGCTCCACTTGAAAGTCGGCATGGGGGTAGATCACACCGTAAAATGGCTCACCTTTGAGATTATAGGCGACGCACGTTGTATGCACCATGAACGGCTTCTGCGGCCTGCCCTGTGCATCAACGAGATTTTCAGCGGTGAGCGTGCCGAAGAGCACGATCTTGTCGCCCTGGGTGAACTGCTTTTGATTCTTCTCCACATCCTCCAAAAATACGCCCAGCTTCTTCTTCGCGTTCTCGTCCACGCTTCCCGTATACGAGTCCCCGGACGCGATCGCGATGCTGCGGTTGATGCCAGTATACATCGCGCTGACGAGCTTGGAGATGGAGGAGACGGGGTTCACGATCGCCCACCGCTGCGCCATGGTATCGGCATCAAGACCAATGCTTTTCATCGCTCCTCCGTCGCCAGCCGCATAGGCTAGGTAGCCATAGCCGAAGGAGAACACCAGGCCAAGGCAGACGAAAAAGAGCAGGAGGCCGCTGAGCTTGCTCGGCTCATAGATCTGCACGATGAACATCGTGCCGAGGAGCAGGATCGGGATGTCAGTCCACTGGAAAAAGCCGTACGTCGGCGCAAACTGCAGTGCCCACATGATGAAGAAGTCGAAGAGCACGAGATAGATGAAGTTGAGCCGGAACCCCCGATCTGTCTGTTTGTACGCCCTTCCGCGGAAAAGATAGAAGGCGATGATGAAGGAGAGGTGGATGACAGCGCCCATGTTCCCCGAGGCCAGGCTCATGGTCAGGAGCCCGTATACAGGAATCCAGAACAGCATCTTCTCAGTGAATTCCTCGCGGCTGGGATTGGTGAGCATCTGGATGCAGAATGCCAGGAACACGAGCATGTCCAGGCCAGCCATCACTAGGTAGCCTTGCGCGATAAGAGGCAGCTGCGAGAGGCCGTAGGTCACTGCAACAATCGCGACAAAAAGCCGCAGCCCGGCATGTCCGCGGTTGAGCACGAACGCCCCCACTAACGCGAGCATCACCAGAATCGGGCCCTTGATGATGAAATACAGGCTTGCAATCCCAGCAAGATCGCTTAGAGAGCTGATTTGTCCATACTTGGTGAGGTCAAACCCGCCGAAGTTATAGTAAGTGTCCAGCCAGATGTTGATGATGAAAGCAAAAACGACCATGAGCAAGCCCAGGTTCCCCCAGGATTTCTTGCCTATGGCATCCGAGGCGCGGCTCTTGATGCCCTCCCACGCATTCCCCGGAAGCGCTCTCACGCTTTCGACAGTGCGGTCCTTAGTGTCGCGCGCAGAAGCTTTGGCGCCTTCCCATTTCCGCGCTCCCCATGCCTTCATCGCCATGCCCACAGGAATGGCTTCAGGGCCTGCGACTCCAGACTCGAGAACGTTAGCTGCTGCCTCCCTCTGTTGCGCCCTATCCAAAGGCCACCTCTTTTTTACGTGTCATCCAGAACAACCTGGAGCCGCCTCACTTCCAGCCGCGTGTCAGGGATGATCTTCAGGCTGTTCGAGCCCTGCTCCAGGAACCGGTCGAGGATGAGGCTCCACTCGAACTCCTCATGCCGCGTCATGAAAGTTTTCCTGCCATTGATGATGATCTCCGCGGCCTTGTCTTCCTTGTCGTCGGTGAAGAAGAGCGTGAAGTTGGCCGTTTTCCTGCCTTCGCGGATGTCCTTGAACTGGTCAGAATCAACGTCGAAGAAATACGTGAAGCTCGGGATCTCCTCAAGCTTGGTGGTGATCTTGAGCTGATCCAATACATATCTCCCCTTTGTGCTCCTGAACTCGAGCGTGTTCTCGCCCTCGATCAGCAGTTTGGAGTCAAACACCAAGGGCCGGGGCACTCCGCAGTCCGGCACAGAGCTGTAGACGCCCCTGTCATTGATCAGGATGTCCAGCACCCCCACTCTCCCGGTCTCGCATTCAGCCACGAAGCGCAAAGTAGCTTTTTCAATGTGCCCCGCCTCTTCCTTGCCGACAACAAAGTCCACTTTGGCGCGCTGGCTGCTCGTGTCAACCAAGTCAGCGGTCACCTTGAAATTCTCAATCAAATATTCATGCGTCCTCCAGAAGGCGAGGCCGGGGCTCGAGGCCCGGAACGTTACGGTATTCTGGCTCGAAAGCGCGTCTTTTGGCACGCGGATAGGATCTGCGTTCACTTTCTCAATCGGCCCGCTCCACACTTGCTTGCCGTTCACTTCAACGATAAGATCGCCCTTCGCCTTCCGCACGGAGAAGCTGAGCAGCACGTTCTGCGCCTCTTCGCCCAGTTCAAAGTCGATGTCTCGTTTCTGCTCGCTGAACAGCGTCTTCTTGACATAGAAGGAAGCCACTTCCTTCACCGTGCTGGCTGTGGTGATGCTGTACAGCGTCAGGCTGGGCAGCGTATGCTCAATCTCGTCCTCGGCGAAGTGCTCCATGATGACGCTCGTGTCCTCCAGGAGCACATCCTCCTTGTCAGGCCCGAAATCACGGCTGCTTTCGTTCTCGCCGATGATATCCAATCTCTCTTCGCTCGGGAGAAACAGGATGTAGAGGATGATGAGCGCTGAGATCACGGCGATGAGAATAGTGGCATTCATGGCTGCTTTTCGCATGGCATCACCGAAGTCTTGTCGTCAACCTGAGCGGGAGACTATTTAAATGTTATGCCTAAGCAGTTAATCCAGAAATTGCATCGAAGATACTTTTAAATAACAAGTTCAAGCTCAAACCCATATGAAAAAGCTGTCCTCAGAGCGCGGGAAGTTCCATCTGATGGTGGAGACCCAGGATGATCTTTGGTACCTGAGCCAGATCATAGACTCGGGAGATTTCGTGTCCGGCAAGACGCTCCGCAAGATGAAAGTAGGCACGCAGGAAGACCGCACCCAGAAGGCGGCTAAAATCCCGGTTTTCATCAAGATCCAGGTGGAGAAGCTGGAATGGGGGGACACGCTCCGCGTCCTGGGCAGGGTCGTGGAAGGCCCGGAAGATTTGTCCCACGGCGAGCATCATAGCTTCATTCTGGAGCCGCACGTCGATTTCACGCTTGAAAAGGAGCATTGGCTCTCCTACCAGAAGGAGAAGTTAGAAGAGGCCTGTGCCCAGCAGCACGCTCCCATCCTCATCCTTGTCCACGATCGCGAAGAGGCCTATCTCGCGGCGACGAAGAAATACGGCTATGAGGTTATCGCCCATCTTGAAGGGAAGGTAGCGAAGAAGGGAATGGATTCTGGCCAAACATCAAACTTCTATGAGGAGATCGCGGCCAAGCTCTTTGAGGTCGCCGACCGAATCAAGCCTTCTGTCCTCGTCATCGCCTCCCCCGCGTTCTGGAAAGAAGAGCTGATGAAAGTGGTTCCGCAGGCAAGAAAAAAATCCATCGTGCTGGCAACCTGCTCTTCTGTCGGAAAGGAGGCGATCGATGAGGTGCTCAAGAGAGAGGAAGTCAAGACAGCACTCTCGGCAGACAGGACAGCGAAAGAGCTCAAGCTCGTCGAAGCTTTGCTAAAGGAAATCGCGGTCTCAGGCAAGGCCGCGTATGGAGAAAAGGAGGTCGCGAGATCCGTCCAATCCGGGGCCGCGGAACAGCTCTTGATTACCGACGGCTTCATCCAAATGAAGCGCCAGGATGCAGCTTTCCAGCCCATTGAGTCGCTATTGAAAACCGCGGACAGCCAGAAAGCCGCAATCCACGTCATCTCCTCCAAGAATGACGCCGGGAAGCGCTTGGATGGCTTGGGAGGGATAGCGGCGATGTTGAGATACAAGATATTCTAGTTTTATGAAATCGCAATCCTTATAATCTCCTCACCCATAAGCCACGGGGAAAAAGAGGCAGCATGGATCCGGCAATTCTGCACATTCACGAGGAGGAAAGGCGCTTCCCTCCTCCACAAGCATTTAAGGCGAAGGCGCGCATCAAGAGCATAGCGGAATACAATTCTCTTTACGAGGAGTCCATCCGCCATCCCGAGCAATTCTGGGCCAAGCAAGCGGAACTCTTGCGCTGGTTCAAGGGCTGGGACTCGGTTTTTGACTGGGACAGGGAAGCCTGCAGGTTCACCTGGTTCAAGGCTGGAAAGCTGAACGTCTCGGACAACTGCCTCGACCGCCATCTCGAAGCACATCCTGAAAAAGTGGCAATCATCTGGCAGGGAGAGCCGGAACAGGAAGTGAGAATGCTCACCTACCGCCAGCTCCACCAAGAGGTGTGCAAGTTCGCCAATGTCCTGAAGAAAAAAGGGTTCAGGAAAGGCGATCGTGTCTGCGTTTATCTTCCCATGATCCCCGAGGCGGCCATCGCCATGCTCGCCTGCACCAGGATAGGAGCGATCCACAGCGTCGTCTTCGCCGGCTTCTCGAGCGCGGCATTGAAAGACCGCATCCAGGATTCGCAAGCCGAGATTCTTGTCACCGCTGACGGCAGCCGGCGCTCGGGAAAGGACATCAATCTGAAAGAGATGGCGGATATAGCCATCAAAGACTGCCCGAGCATCAAGAATGTCATCGTCGTCCAGCACGTGAAGAACAGCGCGGCGATGAGAAAAGGCAGGGACTCCTTCTGGCACGAGGAAATGTGCGGAATCTCCGATATTTGCGAGCCCGAACACATGGACGCCGAAGACCCGCTCTTCATCCTCTACACTTCAGGCACAACCGGAAAGCCGAAAGGCGCCCTCCACACAACAGGCGGCTATCTCGTCTATGTCCATCTCACCTTCCGGGATATCTTTGATTACAAGGATTCCGACATCTTCTGGTGCACTGCTGATGTCGGCTGGATCACGGGCCACAGCTATATTGTATATGGCCCCCTGTCCAACGGAGCCACGGTCTTGATGTTCGAAGGCGTGCCCACATATCCGGACAATGACCGCTTCTGGCACGTCATCGAGAAATTCAAGGTCACGGTTTTCTACACAGCCCCCACAGCCATCCGCGCGCTCATGCGCTTCGGCGACGCTCCTGTAAAAAAGCACAATCTCTCGAGCCTCCGCCTCCTCGGCACTGTGGGAGAGCCCATCAATCCTGAAGCGTGGATGTGGTATTACAGCACGATTGGCAACAGCAAGTGCCCCATCGTCGACACGTGGTGGCAGACGGAAACGGGCGGCATCCTGATCTCGCCCTTGCCCGGAGCCATGACGCTCAAGCCCGGCTCCGTCTCCAGGCCCTTTTTCGGCATCAGGCCCGTCGTCTATAACGAGGAAGGCAATCTCGCCAAGCGCGACGAGGGCGGCTATCTCGCTATCACTCATCCTTGGCCTGGCTTGATGCGCACGGTCTGGGGCAATCACGAGAGATATATCGAAACCTATTGGGAGAAATACAAGGGAGAGTATTTCACAGAAGACGCAGCCAGGATAGACAAGGACGGCGACATCTGGCTCATGGGCCGCATCGATGACGTCATCAAAGTGAGTGGCCACCGCATCGGCACCGCAGAGGTGGAGAGCGCCCTTGTCAGCCACCCGAGCGTCGCGGAAGCGGGAGTCGTCGGCAGGCCCCACCAGATCAAGGGCCAGTGCCTCTACGCGTTCGTCACCCTCAAGCACGGCATCCAAGGCACAGACCAGCTCAAGCAGGAGCTCATCCAGCATGTCTCCACCACCATGGGCCCGATCGCCAAGCCCGATTACATCCAGTTCGCCGACGGCCTCCCGAAGACGCGCTCGGGAAAGATCATGCGCCGCATCCTCAAGGCGATCGCCGAGGGCGCCGCGGATGTCGGCAACACAACCACGCTCGCGGACCCAACTGTCGTAGATGAATTGCTGAAGCATCGCATAGAGTAAAAAATTTCTTAAACTCAGAAGGATTTCTCAAAGCATGCGCCCCGCGAAGCTGTCGTATGTCGCGAATACGCTGAGAGAGCGCAGGGATTTGGCCGGCCTTGACATTGTTGTCGAAAATCATTTTCCGTTTGGGGATGCTTCCGGCTTCGTGCAGACGGTCAGGCTTCAGGCAGAACTCCACGACGCAATGCGATCGCAGATGGGAGTCGGGTATGATCGCGAGCGCCTTCGGGAGTTCCTCCAGCAATTTCTTCCAACAGTCCCGCGCTATGTGGAACAGAGGTACGGGCCCCCGCCCTGGTTCAACGCAATGGTCGCATATTTCGAGTCTTTGCCTCCGGACATGAGGGTGGAGCATGGTGGAAGTGTACGCTCCATCGTTGACCTAGTCGCCAGGCCCCTGCGCCTCCGCTCCGCGATCCTCTTCCGGACGGCGATCCGGCCTGGCAGCTTGAGCCCGGCTACTATCGCCGCATCCTCGTCCAACTTTAAGCAACCATCAGCTTTTTATACCCTGCAGATATTTGCCCCTCCAAAGTAGGGGTGTTAAACAATGGAACCATTCTTGACAGCAACGCTGATAATCAGCGTAGTGGCGCTCATCTACGTGTTCGCCAAGGCCAGGGGCATCCTGGCGAAAGACGCCGGCACCGACAAGATGCAGGAGATCTCCCACGCGATCCACCAGGGAGCCATGGCGTTCCTGTTCCGCGAATACAGGATGCTCGCTATCTTCGTCATCATTGTCGCCGGAATCCTCGGGTATTTCTTCAAACTCATCCCGTCATGGGCTTTTCCGTTGTCGGCCTCGGTTTGCTCGGAGTCACCATCTTCTATCTCATCACCAATGATCCAAATCTCATCATCACCTTCGGCTTCGGCGCCTCTTCCGTCGCCTTGTTCGCGAGGGTCGGCGGCGGCATTTACACAAAAGCCGCGGACGTCGGCGCTGACCTTGTGGGCAAGGTGGAGAAGAACATTCCGGAAGATGACCATCGCAACCCGGCTGTTATCGCCGATAATGTAGGCGATAATGTCGGCGATGTCGCGGGCATGGGCGCGGATTTGTTCGAGAGCTATGTCGGCTCCATCCTCGCGACAATGGTGATTGCGCTGAGCATCGTGGGAGTGAAAGCTCCTTTTGTCATCCTTCCCATTGTCATCGCCGCTATCGGCATCGTCTCCAGCATCATCGGCGCCTTGTTCGTCCGGCTCGCTTCAGAGAAGGGCGTGCACGCCGCGCTCAACCGGGGATTGATTATCGCATCTATCCTCCTCATCCCCTTGACGTGGCTGGTGATAAAATATGCCATGCCCTTGACGTTTTTCCTCGGCGCCACCACCTATTTCAGCATGGGGATCTTCTATGCGACTGTCGCCGGCCTCGTCGCCGGCGTGCTCATCGGCTACCTGACGCAATATTATACGGCGTTTGAGTACAAGCCGACACAAAGGGTTTCAGAAGCGTCCCTCACCGGAGCAGCCACTACCATCATCGAAGGCCTCGCCAACGGCATGATGTCGACAGTCCTTCCCATTCTTGTCATCTGCGCCGGCATCTGGGTCTCGTATTATTTTGCCGGCCTGTACGGCATCGCGATTGCCGCTGTCGGCATGCTGTCAACATTGGGGATCTCCCTCGCCGTGGACGCCTATGGCCCTGTCGCGGACAACGCGGGCGGCATCGCCGAGATGGCCCAGCTCGAGAAGGCGGTCAGGAAGCGCACCGACACCCTGGACAGCGTCGGCAACACAACCGCGGCCATGGGCAAGGGCTTCGCTATTGGTTCAGCCGCTTTAACTGCTTTGGCGCTGTTTTCCGCCTACACGCAGGCGGCGGGCATCGCGGCCATTGACATCCTCGACCCCAAAGTGACGATCGGCTTGCTCGTCGGAGGCGCGCTGCCCTTCCTCTTCTCCGCCTTAACGATGCGCGCAGTGGGAAGGGCCGCGCATAAGATGATCGATGAAGTGAGGAGACAGTTCAGGCAGATCCGGGGCCTGATGCAGGGCAAGGCCAAGGGCGACTATAAAAAATGCGTCGACATCGCGACGCAGGGCGCTTTGCATCAGATGATCGTTCCCAGCCTCATCGCCATCCTTGTGCCCGTCGCCACAGGCCTGTGGCTCGGCATAGAGGCGCTGGGCGGCCTGCTAGCGGGCTCCCTTGTCACAGGAGTGCTCATGGCGATCATGATGGCCAATGCAGGCGGCTCCTGGGACAACGCGAAGAAGTGGATCGAGCAGGGCAGGTTCGGCGGCAAGGGCTCTGAACCGCACAAGGCCTCGGTCGTCGGCGACACGGTCGGCGACCCGATGAAGGACACGAGCGGCCCGAGCATGAACATCCTCATCAAGCTGATGTCCATCGTCAGCCTGGTGTTCGCGCCATTATTTTTATTGTTTTAAATTTCGATCTTCGCGTATCCATCTGAATTTTTTTCGTTATTTTTAAATCAATGAAGGAAAGTTGGTCAACACCAAGGAGGGACATTATCTCTGATTATACCTTACTAACTAAGGGTGAAAAATAGTAACATATTAATAGTAGTAGTTGTTGATTCACTCCACCACCATCGTGTGGGAAAAAGAGGGGGTAGAACCATGATAGTGAAAGACGAGTTTTTGAGCAAGCTGAGGCGCTACTTCGGCCTGAACCTCTATGAGGTCAAGATCTGGTCGGCGTTGCTGAGCAGGGGCGTCTCTACAGCAGGGGAACTTTCTGACATCGCCAACGTGCCGAGATCCAGGAGCTATGACGTCCTGGAAAGTCTCGAGAAGAAGGGCTTCGTCGTCATGAAGCTGGGCAAGCCCATCAAGTACATCGCCGTGGAGCCTTCTGAAGTTTTGGAGCGCGTCAAGAAGAACGTCCAGAAGGACGCCAAGGATCGGATGGAGCGCCTCGAGGACCTCAAGAACACGGACATCATCCAGGAGCTCAACTCGCTGCACAAGCAAGGAGTGGAGCTCATCGAGCCCTCTGACCTTTCCGGCAGCCTGCGCGGCAGGCACAATCTCTACAACCATATTGAATTGACCATCCGGGACGCCGAGGAGGATGTGCTCATCATGACCACCTCCCAGGGCCTGGTCCGCAAGGTCGAGGGATTGAAGCCCACCTTTGAAAAGCTCAAGAAGCGCGGCGTCAGGATCCGCATCGCCGCCCCGCTCTCAAAGGAGACCCAGCAGGCGGCGAAAGAGCTGACGGGCATCGCCGAAGTCCGGGACACGAAGATGAACGCCCGCTTCACCATTGTGGACGGCAAGGAGATCATCTTCATGGTGATGAACGACACGGATGTCCATCCAACCTATGATGTCGGAATCTGGGTCAACACTCCTTTTTTCGCCTCCGCGATGAGCCAGCTCTTCGATCTCGCGTGGAAGGAGATGAAGCCGGCGATCTCCGCTCCGGCGAAGAAATAAATTTTTTTCTTTTTTTGTTGAATAATTGTGCGAAATATACGTATCCATCTTATTCCCAGCCCCTATTGTTAGGAAGGAGCAAACCTTATTAATGCTTGATATCCTCCATTAACTATGGACTTCGCCTCTCTCGCAAAAGAATTGAGGAAGGACATTCTCGTCATGCTCAACAAGGCAGGAGCAGGCCACCCCGGCGGTTCTTTGTCAGAGATCGACATGCTCTCGGTGCTCTACTTCGGCGGCATCCTCAACGTGAATCCCAAGAAGCCTTCGGATCCGGACAGGGATCGCTTCATCCTTTCAAAAGGCCACGCGTCTCCTGGAATGTATGCTGTCCTCGCTCGTAAAGGATATTTCCCAAGCAAGGAGTTGGACGGCTTCAGGAAGATCAATCGGTTGTTGCAGGGCCATACCGATACTAAAGTGCCGGGTGTGGAGATGTCCGCCGGCTCCCTAGGAATGGGCCTCTCCTTCGGCAATGGCGTCGCCTACGCCGGAAAGCTGGACAAGAAATCGTACAAAGTCTGGGTGATGGTCGGCGACGGCGAGTGCCAGGAAGGCATGGTCTGGGAAGCGGCCGAGAACACGACCTTCCATAAGCTCGACAATATCGTCGTCATCGTTGACAAGAACGGCATCCAGAACGATGATTATGTCGCGGTCACGAGCAATATCGAGCCCTTGACTGAGCGATGGAGATCTTTCGGTTTTAAAATCATGGAAATAGATGGCCACGACTTCAACGAGATCGTCCCCGCTTTTGAGAAGGCGAAGAAGGAGAAAGGCCCGTGGTGCATCATTGCGAAAACGGTCAAGGGCAAAGGAGTCTCGTTCATGGAGAACAACCCGAAGTGGCATGGCGCTGCCCCGAATGACGAGGAATTGAAGAAAGCGTTAGAGGAGCTGAGATGAAAAAAATGCACAAGAAACCGGCAGAGACAAAGGCGCACCCCATCGTGAAGGCGGCTGCCCCGGGAGTTCCAAAATATGTCCACGACGCGTCGAGGGCGAGCTTCACGGAGATTCCTCAGGGCGCAGAAGGAAAGACGTGGAAGCTGAGTGCCGGCGCCCGGAGGCAGTGGAGATGAGTGAACTTCGTTCGGAGGCCCCTATGGAAGCGTCCCGCGAAGGGTATGGAAGGGGCCTTCTGAAGGCCGCGGAAAAAGACCCGAATGTCGTCGCTCTCGAAGCTGATCTCGGCAAGTCAACGAAATCACGGACTGTGAAGGAAGCATTCCCGGAGCGCTGGGTCTCCTGCGGCATCACGGAGCAGAACATGATGGTGATGGCAGCCGGCCTCGCCTCTAGCGGCAAGGTCGCGTTCGCCTCAACGTTCGCCATCTTCACCGAGCGCGCCTTCGAGCAGATTAGGAACTGTGTCTGCCGCATGAAGATGAATGTCAAGATCATCGGCTCTCATGCGGGATTGATGACCGGCACAGACGGCTCCTCGGCCCAGGCCATAGAGGATATGGCCATCTATCGCACCCTTCCCGGCATGGTAGTCCTCTGCCCTGCTGATTCCGTGGAAGCGGAGAAGGCCACGCTTGCCCTGGCGAAACATAAGGGGCCGGCATATATGCGCCTCACCCGCGATAAGACGCCTATTTTGTTTGATGACAAATATATTTTTGAGATTGGCAAGGGAAAAATAATGAGAGAAGGAAAAGATGCAACCATAGTCGCCTGCGGCCCTCTCGTCTCGATCGCTTTAGAAGCCGCTGGCTTCTTGGCCAAGGAAAACATCTCGCTCGAAGTCATCAATATGTCAACAATCAAGCCGTTGGATTCAGCACTCATCCTCAAGTCAGCGAAGAAGACCAAGCGCGTCATCACAGCCGAGGATCACTCGATTATCGGCGGCCTGGGCGGAGCTGTGGCCGAGCTCTTGGCCGAGAATCCCGGTGCCAAGCTTGTGCGCCATGGCGTCCAGGACACGTTCGGCGAGTCCGGCCAGCCGGAAGAGCTCTATGACAAGTATGGCCTATCAGTAAAACATTTGATCCAGCGGATTAAAAAAGATCTCTAATTCTGGCAAAAGCCTTATAAGTTTCCTTTGCCCTTGCCCAGCCGTGGAAAAGATCCGGGTGCATCTTACGCGGGAAGTCGATGATTCGTTCGACATTGTCATCGGGACGAACATCCTTGACAATGTCGCTGACGGGCTCCTGAAGCTCAATCTCGGCAGGGTATGTGTGATAACGGATGCCACGGTTAAGCGGCTCTACGGAGAGAAGTTCCATGGTGTCATGAAGTCCCGCGGGATAAACGCCGTGATGGTTTCCATCCCTCCAGGGAAGAATGACCGCGACATGAAGGCGCAGATCGAGGACATCATGCTTGCGCATGGGCTAGGCAAGGAGTCCGTGATCCTGGCTTTAGGAGGCGGAACCATCGCCGATTTGGCAGGTTTTGTATCCTCGACCTATTACGGCGGGATTCCCTATCTGTTGCTTCCCACGACGCTCTACTGCATGGTCGACCACCCGATTGGCGGCCGGGTGGGGGTAGACACCGAGAAGAGCAGGAAGGTGATTGGCTCCTATTACCGCCCGAAGCGCGTCCTGATCGACTTGGCGTTTCTGGATTCCTTGCCTCCGGATGCTTATATTCCGGGCATTATCGAGATGCTGCGCGTCGCGATTGTCGCCGATGACCGCTTCTTCATCCTGCTCGAGGATTATCATTCCAAGCTCGCCTCAGACAAGGAGCTGCTCGCCAAATGCCTGAAGAAGGCGCTGGAGTTGAAGCTCAAGCTCTTGGAGACTGACATCAAGCAGCTGCGCTTTGGCACGCGTCTTGGCCACGCGTTCTCAAGATTAGGCGACCGCGACTGGCTCGCTCTAGGGGTCTTGACCGAAACAAGATTGGCGGAAGCCGCCGGCATCCTCAACCCGCCGCAGGCAAGGAAAGTCTACGCTCTGCTTGAAAAGCTCGGCGCGCCCCAGAAGCATTCCTATGGAGTCGACCAAGTGCTCGAGCACCTCCCGAGCAGGCAGTTCGTCTTCCCAAGGAAGCTGGGTAAGGTTGAGCAGAACATCGATATCCAAGAAGACTTGATTAAGAAGGTTCTGGAAGGGATGAGGTAGCTCTTTATTGCTGCTATTTGCTTACGTTCAAAGAAGCCCCTTCATCACCGCAAAACCCTAATGCCGCGACATTGTTGATCAGTGCGGGGAGGGTAGCCGATAGATAGGGATCGTTGCTATAACTCAAGTCTCGAATATATTCTGCGGACTTTCTTTTTGATGCTTCAATAGACTCTCCCACTGTTTTTCCTCTTATCAGCGAAAGCGCCACAAGATTCGATGTTTCTAGTACTGGCTTCGCTGCCGGATCCTTCAATGGCCGGGTCGCATAGCTATCAAGATGCGAGATGTAAAAGCTTCTCCGGTATCCGATAAAGCTTCGGCAGCCCTGGTTAACTGCTTCTTCCCCTAATTTTTGCAAACAGCTGCAGGAACGTGTGAAGGCTATCGTTTCTGAAAAGACGTCAGCGTCCTTTCTCGCGATCAGTTCTTTGCCTTTATTATCGAAGACGCTCGAGTCCGATCCATGCCCGTTAAAGAAAAAGAATCTGGGATGTGATTTTTTGACCCTCTTTTGAATGGTGGTTAGGGTTATCTCTTTCGATTCTATGCAAAGGGGTTGGAAACCTTTGCGTTTGGCTTCTTCGATGACCTCATGGCAGGCCTCGAAGAGGTAATGGGTCGCAGAATCGTGATCTGTTCTAATGAGGAGCATCTTAGTTCGAGGCCTTTGCGATGATTTTCGGCATTTCCCGTATGAAGTTGACTTGCATCTCTATGATGTCCTTGCCGATAGGGGTATTTAAGTCAATTTCCTGTATGAGCTGCTCTCTTGTAAACTCTCCATAGCTCCCTACAGAAAACCTCACGTTGGCCGGAATTGCACGAAGCCGTTCTTTTACGAGGTTCTTGATATCTTCTCCATAGGTTGTCATCAAATCACCCTCATCTCTTTCAGCTGTTTTAAAATGGGCTTTGCGTAAGGGCCATTCCGGCTAATCTCCTCTTTGGCCGTAAACCAGCTGAAAGTATGATTCTCAACAACCGCGATAATCTGGGTTCTCAAGGGAGTGGGCACATTGGGGAAGAGCTGCAGGAACGTTGTTTTCAGCCTGTCATATTCGTTGGCGTCCATTCTGATGTTTACCTTTTCGTATACTGGCTTTATATAATTTTTGGGTGTCCCCTGAAGGGCGGATAACGCTCTTTTCTATATAAACATTGTGAGCACGCAAAGCGATGGTCCTTAATAAAATCTCCGTCGGATTTCCCGGAAACTTTCCGGTTTTTTCTCAGAAACATATTTAAAGGGCTTTCTCGCTCATGCCTTTATGAGGTTGACAAAAGACGAGGCCATGAGCCTCATTTTGCGCTTTGCCCCGAATCATAGAATCTCTTCTAAAACCTTGCTCAATAAGCTCTTGGCCAGCTTTAATCTCCATCTTATCCCAATAGATATTGAATTCAAGCTGAATAAATTTGGCTCTTTCAGCCCTGATGTGGATAAGCTTTCGTCAAATGACTATTTCGAAAAATACGCTTATGAGTATAACGGAACTCCATGCATAGGATATCGGATGAAGCCGCCCGCAACTGAGCTCGCGGAGAAAACAATAAGGACAAAATTGGAGAAAATATTATCAGTAGGGGAATTGCTTGCGTTCAAGAAGGAGATTCAGCATCTGAGCACACTGAGTGCTTCAGATATTTCCGATACCGAACATAGGAAACTGCTTGTAGAGGTCGAGGACAGGGATACCTTGCTTCAGAAAGTCAATACGTTGCACGTCGATTTCTATGACCTCTATCAAGAGCTTGATAAGATACCGGAAGATAGTATAGTGAATATCACGCTGAGGGCGCTGATAGAGTATTGCTATTATTTGACAAAATATCTTCGCGACAAGCGATTCAAACGGCTGGAAGAAGCGTATGACCATGATGCTTTTTGCATATTCTCTCCAGGGCGATCCCCATGATTAAAGAAGAAATGGGGAAGAAAGACAAGGATTCCCGGGTAATCAATAAATACTATCAGTTTATCGTCAACTCCGTGAAGGAGTACCCCTTTTCTTTGGAAAATCCAGACTTGAAAAAACTGGTTCCGGCATAACATGGCCCTCGATCCTAAAAATCAGTACGCCTTCGATGAATGCTCTATTCTTCATTTCTGCCAGCTGAGAGTGCCCGCCGCTTGGAGAGCAGTCTTTGGCGATGTCCTCCAGCATAGAAATTATCCAAAGCTTCTAAGACTCCTTCATGGATTGCAAAAATGTTTCATCCCCCCATATCGATTTGCCCCAGCGAGCAATCTGGAAGGAAATCTTATCAGGACAGCTGAGGGCCTTCTGAAGGCCGCGCGGCGTGGATGCCGAACCCAGTCAAGAAACTGATTCTTGAGCAGCTTCAGGAGTATCTTGAATCTCTTGACGGCTATGCTGCCATAGAAAAAGGGACAGAGTTCTCTTCAGTCAAGGCGGCTTTCACGGCTCATCAGCGTCCCTTGGCAAAAAGCAATCCCCCGAAGAGGGTGCCAAAACAATCGGAAATCTGAACTTTTTGCTTACCCGCTTTTCACCAGCATCCGTTCCCTCTCCCGAATCTCGGCATTGATCGCCGTCTTCTGGATTTCTGTCACGATTACGATCGTGAACGCCACCGCGAGGATAATAAGGAACTCCTTTCCAGACAAGGGCACGGTGCCGAAGATGAGATTCGCCGGCGGCAGGTAGATCGCCAAAAAGAGAAACAGCGTTGAGAAGATGATCCCGCCGTTGATCGACACGTTCTGCAAGGTTTTGAGCGAAAACACCGAGTCATGCCACGCTTTCGCGTTAAACACATGGAACAATTCGAAGAACACGAGCGCTGTAAAAGCGACAGTCTGCGCTTTAGCCAATCCCGCCCCCTGGAAGATCATCCAAACATACAGCCCAAGCGTCCCCAAGAGCATCAACGGCACCACTTGCGCGATCTTCAGCATCAAGTAATCGGAAAGCACGTTCTCCTTGGGCGATCGCGGCCTCTCGTGCATGATCGCGGCAGGACTTGACTCCACAGCCAGCCCCAAGGCGGGAAAATCGCCGACGATCAGATTGATGAACAGGATCATCAAGGCGGTAAGCGGCGGATTCATCCCCAAGACAATCGCGATGAAGATCATCATCACTTCCGTGATATTGCACGCCAAAAAATAGTACATGAACTTCTGGATATTGGAATAGATGTTTCTTCCCTCTTCTATCGCCACAACGATGGTGGAAAAATTATCATCCTTGATCACCATCTCCGCCGCCTCTTTCGCGACGTCCGTTCCTCGTTTCCCCATGGCGATCCCGATATCAGCTTTTTTCAGCGCGGGAGCGTCATTCACCCCGTCCCCAGTCATGGCCACAATGTGCCCCTTGCGCTGCAAAGCGTCCACAATCCTCAGCTTGTGCTTGGGCGTTGTCCGCGCGTAGATCGTGACGCGCTCCACCATGCGCAGGAATCTCTCATCGTCGATCTTGTCCAGTTCCCCCCCAACCAGGATCAAGTCTCCTTCAGTCCAGATGCCCAGATCGCGGGCAATGGCCTGCGCCGTTATCTTATTGTCTCCGGTGATCATCACAACCTTGGTGCCGGCCTGCTTGCAGAGTTCAACTGACTTTTTCGCGTTCGGCCCCGGAGGGTCGCGCATCGCAACCAGGCCTGTGAACACGAGCTCTGATTCCACATGCTCCAGCTCTAATCTCTTAGAGAGATGCTTCTTGAAAGCCAGCCCAAGCACGCGCATGCCCTGCGACGCGTAAGCTTCATTCTTCGCCAGGAACATTTCCCTTGCGTGGGAAGTCATTTTTTTTACGGTTCCATCTTCGAAGAAATGCGTCGCCTTCTTCAAGAGCACTTCAGGAGCGCCTTTCGAGTACACCATCGGCTGCTTCTCCACGAGATGCACCGTGCTCATGCACTTTCTCACAGGATCGAAGGGATGCTCCTTGATGCGGGGGTGCTTCCGGTGCAGGGCTCCCTTCTCAATTCCCGCCTTTTTCGCCAAGACAATGAACGCTCCCTCTGTCGGCTCGCCGTCGATCGCCCAATCCTGTTCCCGCCGGGTAAGCTCGGAATTGTTGCACAAAACTCCGATCTCAAAGATCTTTGTCAGCCCCGCGTGCTTGCGAGGATCCACTTTCTTGCCTTCAAAGAAGAAGAACCCTTTCGGCTCGAATCCCTGCCCGGAAATGGAAAACTCCTTGTCAGACAAGAAGATCTTCTCCACCACCATCTTGTTCTGCGTCAGCGTCCCGGTTTTATCAGAGCAGATCACTGTGCACGTTCCTAAAGTCTCCACCGCAGGCAGCCGCTTGATGATGACATTGCGCCGGGCCATCCGCTTCACGCCCAAAGCCAGCGTAATGGCGATGATCGTCGGCAATCCTTCCGGAATCCCGGAAACAGCGACAGCCACAGCAAGGAGGAGCGCATCAGCCATCCTCTGCCCATGATACAGTCCCACCATGAAGATGATGACGCAGATCCCCAGGACGATATAAGAAAGGATCTTGCTGAGCTTCTTGAGCTTCTTCTGCAAGGGTGTCTCATCCACCCCGATATCTCTCAGCAGCGTGCTGACTTTCCCGATCTCCGTCTCCCGGCCTGTGCGTACAACCAATGCCAGCGCGTTGCCGCTCGTCACTTGCGTCCCGGCGAACACGAGATTGCTTTGCTCAGACACAGCTTTTGAGCCCGAAAGCGTAGCCGTAGCCTTCGCCACAGCCGTGCTCTCCCCTGTAAGCGCGCTCTCGTCGCACTCCAGGCCGTTGCAGGAGAGCAGCCGGGCGTCGGCCGGCACAAGATTGCCGCGCTCCAACAAGAGGACATCTCCCGGAACGATCTCCCTAGCCTCAAGCTCCACCGCTTTTCCGTCGCGGAGCACTTTTGCTCTCCTGGGAGTCAGGTTCTTCAGCGCCTCCATCTCCCTGCCAGCCCTGAACTCCTGGAAGAACCCAAGCGCCACAATCAGGGCCACGATAATGAAGATAACCACAGCCTCCACAGTGTCGCCGGTCCAGAACGAAACCCCGGCCGAAAAGATGAGGATCAGCACAACAAAAGAAAATTGCGTCGTCAGGATTGTGAGCCATGAAGCATGCTTCTCCTCTGAGAAAACATTCGCCCCCCCCTTCAGCCGCTCCACAGCGTCCTTGGCAGAAAGTCCCTTCTCAGAGGAGCCCAGCTTCCTATAGGCCTCCGGCAGGCTGAGAAGATGCCACTCCTCTTTTTCCATGCCGCCTTCTTTCCTTCCTTCCTATATAAATGTTTCAGCCTTTCCGGCCGCAGCCCCATTTTTCCCCCCGAACACTACCACAATCCTTAAAAGTCCCTCGGGATTTGAGGCGCCATGGACGTCAAGCATCTCGCCCAGAATCTTCACCCCTTGGAGCGCAAGCTCCTGCCGTTCCTGAGGCAGCGTTCCACGCTTCCAGAGCTCGCGAAAGCTTCAGGGATGCAGGACGTGGAAGTGATGCGCGCCCTGCAATGGCTCTCCAATAAGCAGGCCATCACGCTCACCCAGGAAGAGAAGGAACAGCTTGTCCTAGGCAATAACGGCAAGCTCTATCTCAAGCAGGGCCTTCCCGAGCGCCGCTTCCTCAACGCGCTGGCAAAAGGCCCGCTTCCGGTAAAAGAAGCAATGCAGAAAGCCAAGCTCGACATCAACGAGCTCAATATCTGCCTGGGCCTCTTAAGAAAGAAAAACGCCGTATCGCTTGTGAAAGAAAAGGAATTGATCGCATCCCTAACCCAAGAAGGGAAAAAATTGACAGAGGCCGAATTGCCTGAAGAGGCCTTTCTCAGGAAAGCCTTTCCCCTCATAACTATCGAACCAAAAGACAAATCCATAAGCGACGAGCTCCTGAAAAGGAAGGACATCATCCGTCTCGAGAAGGCGACGCTCTGGACAGCCGAGCCCACCACGCTTGGCAAGGATCTCCTCTCCTTAAATCTCGAATCCTTTTCTGCCCTTGATCGTCTCACTCCCGACCTCCTCCAGGCAGGAAAATGGAAGGGAAAGGCCTTTCGTGAATACGATCTCACGTCAAAAGTGCCCTCAGTCTACGGCGGCAAGCGCCATTTCGTCAGCCAGGCCATTGACTATGTGCGCTCCATCTGGCTCGAGATGGGCTTCACCGAGCTCACCGGCCCCTTGGTGCAGACAGCGTTCTGGGACCTTGACGCTTTATTTGTCCCGCAGGATCATCCAGCCAGGCAGATGCAGGACACCTTCTTCATCGACGGAAAGGGAAAGCTGCCAAAAATCGCGGATGAAGTCAGGAAAGCTCACGAATCCGGCCATTCCACCGGTTCGAAGGGTTGGGGCGGAAAATGGGATGCGGAAGCGGCAAAGCAACTCATGCTCATCACCCATGATACGTATTTGAGCGCACAGGTGCTCAGTCAGGCCAAGACCCTGCCGATAAAGACCTTCCAGATCATGAAGGTCTTCCGGAATGAAGCTTTGGACTGGAAGCACCTCTTCGAGTTCTACCAGGTGGGCGGCATCGTCGTCGACGAGAGCGTCACCTTCTGCCACCTGCTTGGCTACCTGAAGCAGTTCTTCCAGAAGATGGGCTTCGAAAAGATTCGCATCCGCCCCGCGCATTTCCCCTATGTCGAGCCCGGCTGCGAAGTGGAAGTCTTCCACCCGGAAAAAAAGCAATGGATTGAGCTTGGCGGAGCCGGGGTGTTCAGGCCTGAAGTGGTGAAGCCGCTCTTGGGAAAGGAAGTCCCGGTCCTCGCCTGGGGCCTCGGCCTTGAGCGCATCCTCGCAGACTATTACAAGATCACCGACTTGAGAGATATTTACAGGAACGACATCAGGCAACTGAAAGAGACGAGATACTGGATGAGATGCCCACGATAACTCTTAACCGGAAGGTGCTCGAAGCCGCGATAGGCAAGAAGCTCGCAGAGGATCAGCTGAAGGAGCGCATCAGCATGCTCGGCACAGATCTGGAATCCGTCACAAAGGATGAAATCATCGTCGAGATCTTCCCCAACCGCCCGGATTTGCTGTCAGATTCCGGCTTCGCGAGGACATTCAAGAGTTTTCTGGGTGCCGAGACAGGCCTTAAAGAATACAAAATCACGAAATCAAAGCACAAGCTCATCATCGACCCCTCCGTGAAAGACGTGCGTCCCTGGAGCGCCTGCGCGATTGTCACAGGCCTGAAACTCGACGATGAAAAAATCAGGGAACTCATCCAGATCCAGGAGAAGCTCCACATCACATTCGGAAGGAACAGGAAGAAAGTCGCCATTGGCATCTATCCCCTCGAGAGCATCCAGATGCCTATCACCTTCAAGGCGCTCGCACCTCAGCAGATTAAATTCCACGCTTTAGAAGGAAAAGGCGTGCAGTCAGCCGCTGAAATCTTGGAAACGCATCCAGCAGGAAAGGCCTACGGCCATCTTCTCGAGGGAAAGGCGCGATACCCGGTTTTCGTCGACGCAAAAGGGAGCATCCTCTCAATGCCACCGGTCATCAACAGCCACGACACAGGCAAGGTGACAGAAAAAACCAAAGAAGTGTTCATTGAATGCTCCGGCTTCGATTACAGCGCGCAGGCGAAGTGCCTTAACATGATCGTTACCGCCCTTGCGGATATGGGCGGCTCAATTCACGCGATGGAGATCGAGGCCTACGGCAAAAAACTGGTATCCCCTGATCTGAGACCAGAAGAAATGCCCATCACTATCGCCTATGTCAACAAGATTCTCGGCCTTGCGTTAAAAGAGTCCGATCTCAAGCCACTCCTGGAGCGCATGGGCTATGGATATGAGAAAGGCAAGGCGAAAATCCCGGCGTACCGGGCCGACATCCTCCATCCGATTGATCTTGTTGAGGACATCGCCATCGCGTATGGCTTCGAGAATTTCACCGAAGAGCTTCCGGCGGTCGCGACCATCGGCAAGGAGCAAGGCATCAGCATTCTCAAGCGAAAGATCAGCGAAATCTTAGCCGGCCTCGGTTTCCTGGAATGCGCCACGCTTCATCTCACTTCGAAAGAAACACAAAACGAGAAAATGCTCGCGAAAGAGCATCTCATCCCGCTCTTAAACGCCGTCAACCAGGAATACAATGTCCTCCCCGCCTGGGCTGTCCCGGCGCTCATGGACATTTTCCACCGCAACAGGCAGCACGAGTATCCCCAGCATCTCTTCACGTTTCTCACGACGTTCGCCAAAGGCCAGAGCGAGACTGGAATAACTGAAGTGCAGAAGCTCGTCGTCGGCATTGCGGACGAGAAGGCGGATTACACGAAAGCAAAGCAGGTTCTCGATTATCTCCTGCGCATGCTCGGCAAGGACTGCGCCATAGAAAAGGCCGCCCATCCCAGCTTCATCCCCGGCAGGGTCGCGAAAATCCTGATAGGAAATAAGGACGCCGGACTCATTGGCGAGCTGCACCCCAAAGTCTTGGAAAATTGGCAGTTGATCATGCCGGTATCCGTTTTCGAAATTGATGTCAATCTGCTTCTTTAGCAGAGCTTCTCGAAAGAGCTGATCCATTACTTATTTTTTGATTTCTTCCTTGGGAACGTTCGGAGCTTTCTTCTCGGTCTTCGGCTTGGCGGCGGGCTTTTCCTTCTTCGGTTTCTCGGCTTTGTGCCCCTTCTTCTCTTCCTGAACTTTCAGATGCTCGCGCACTTTCCTCGGCCTCACGGTCTTCTGCTTCGGCTTGGTGCTCCACACGCTGTAGCCAAGCTCCTTGAAGGCCTTCGCTACCTCTTCATGTGATGCGCCCTTCTTCAAAGAAACAGTCTTCTCCAGGGGCTCAAGATGGAAGATGTTACACTTCCTCCTTCTGACATCGCCGTCAATGAGGACAAATCTGCCGTCAATGCTGTCAACAATCACGCACATCCTTCCGGCGTCCCTGCCGGCGATCTTCATGCATACTCTTCCGGTTTCGAACATGGCTCTCCTCCTCCGCCAGGCGTCGCCGCCCTGGCAAGAGCTAAGAATCTAATTTTCTCACTTTCTCCTTGAACAGCTTGCGCATCGCTTCCGAGCTCAGCACTCCGCCATAAGGCCTCTCCGGCCTCTTGGCGATCTTGGGCGCCTTTTCGCTTGGCCACAGCCGCGCAACTCCCTGCAGCGGCTTTCCGGTGACAGCGCAGTGCGCCTTCTTCGGCCGAGCTTTTCGGTAATGGATTCGAACCCCGCTGGAGGTCTTCACCTTGATCTGCCTCCATGACGTCGAGCGCAAGCTTCTGCGTACCATGCCGAAAAGGAGTCCCGGAGCGTTTATAAAGCTTTAGATGGCCTGACGCAGTCAAGTTAGGCGACAAAGCAGTCCGACAGCCGCCAGGAAGGCCTGCTTTGAGAAGTTCCATTTGACTTAACCAGATGGCTTTCAGGCGGAGATCAATACACTTTCATCCACTTTCTCAGCAGCATCGAGAAGACAATCGAAAGGACGATATACGTCCCCAGCCAGCCCCATCCGATCACCGGAAGGATTTTTCTCTTCGGGTAATCGATGGAAATCAGCTTCAGGTTCGGGTCATTGATCTTCTCGTCTTTGGGAGCGTATTTCGGCTCCGAAGTGATGAGCACGTCCTTATAAAAGAGTTTGCCGTTATAATGAAAAGTCAGCGCCTTCCCCTCGGTATAGCTCCCTTCTTCCCCTTTGAAATTGAACGTCGCTTTCCCGTTGGCGGTTGCCTGCGTCTCTTCACCTACCATTTCAATACCTGCAGGAGGAGATACAGACACATTGCCAAGCGAATTCTTCGCAAAACTCAGCGTCACCGAGAACTGCTCGCCGGGCTGGATGCTCTCATACGCGAAATTGTTGCTCATCCAGGAAAAGATCAGCAGCAAGGGCAGCAAAGTATAGAGCGTGCTCTTGAAGCTCTGCGTCATGTACTTCATGTTACTCTCCATCGCCTTCCGGTTCACTTCCATCATCTTTTCCGGGTTGTCCTTGAGCTCCCGCGTCTGCTTCTGCAGCTCCTTCATCTCCTCCTTCAATCGCTTCATCAAGTTCTGGTCTGTGGTATACTTGTAGATGACCGTGATCAGGACGCTGATCAGGAGAGAAACCAGAACCATCGCCAGCAGCGGATCAAGCAAGAGCAACGGCCCGAGCACCGGATCCAAGAAAGAAGAAAATGCCATCAGCCACCCAGGAACTTCTGCATCGCGGGGTTCATGTCCATGAGATGCTGCCGCGCGATGTCCTCATACATTTTGTAGACGATCATCACCGCAAGCAAGATGCCTGTTCCGCGAGACAATGCCCCAGTAAGATCAGCCAGCGCAGCAAGCAGCCCGACCGCCATGCCGCCCATAATTGTCAGCGGCCAGATGTACCGGTTCAATAAACTCTCCAGCACGCGCTCATCCCGCCTGAACCCGGGGATTTGCAGCCCGGCCGACATCATCTGCCTGGCCTGGCTCTTGGCGTCCATGCCAGCTGTCTGCACCCAGAAGATGGAGAACACGACGCTGCCCGCAATCATCACGATGATGTATACGAGCGACTGGAGATAAGGCGCTGAGCCGAAGAACAGCGTCTTCTGCTCGATGATCGTCCGGAGAAGATCCGGCGCTTGCACCCAGTAAACAAAACCCCCCACTACCTGTCCGGTGTCGGAGAACCTGGCAAATAAATTAGGCCCGATCCAGTTCTGCAGCAATCTTCCAATCAACTGAAAGTTCGCCAGCAAGGCAGCGACAAGGATCACCGGAATATTGGAAGTGTACATGAATGAAAGAGGCCATCGGATGCCCTGCCCGCGGATCCTGCCAAACGATAAAGGAATCTCCACCTTCATGCTCTGCACGTACACAACCACGAGGAAGATCACCGCCGTCGAAAGAAGCGCGGCCAGCCGCACCCCGGCTGTCGTCGGGTCGCCGGCTGCCAGCGACTGGAACAGCGCCGGGATCGCGCCGATGGCGTAGGTCACCCCAGCCAGCCCAGAAGGCCCCGGAAGCCAGCTGAAAGCTTGGATGAAGATGCTCTGCGACACTCCCGCCGCGATGAACAGGCTGATGCCGGAACCGAAGCCCCATTTCGACACAACCTCGTCCATGAACATGATCATCAGCCCGCCCAGGACAAGCTGGAAGACAAGGATCATCTGAAGCTGGAAGTATTGGGAAGTGCCGATCAAAGCGTTCGACGGCGCCAGCCCGCCCATGAAGACGTAGATGGAACCTTCAAAGATAATGAAGAAGATGCTCAAAAGCTTCTGTACGCCCTGGAACAGCCGCTTCCCTTCATGTGAAGTCAGATCAAACTTCACGATGCCCGCGCCATTCAGCAACTGCAACACAATAGATGCGGTGACGATCGGCCCGATCCCCAGAGAAATGATCGAACCGAAAGGAGACGCAAGAACAATGGACAGGAACTCAAACTGCTGCAGCGAGTTCTCGCCGAGCCCAAACAACGGCATCATGCCGAGGACGAAATAGAGAACCAGCGCGATGAGCGTCCATTTCAGCTTCTCGCCGAAGGCCAGCCGGCGCTGCTCCGGCGCCGCGACCTCGGGCAGGTTGTAGATGATGGTTTTGAACCAGGACATCTTATTCCGCCTTGACAGCGCCGCCCTGCTCCTGCACTTTCGCCCGGGCCTTTTCGGACGCCCGAGGCACCGTGATGTTCAGGCTGTGCTGTACTTTGCCGGAGCCGAGCAGCTTCGTGTATCCGAGGCTCGGCAGGTCGACTATAAAAGTCTTCCCCTCCATCCTCGCCTTCCCCCCCGAGACAAGTTTCGGCAGCATCAGCTCGAGCTGGTCCAGGTTGATGCACGTGTCAATCGTGACTTCGCCCTTCTTCTTGAAGCCGTGCTTGCCGAAGTACAGGGGATTGTCCCAGATCATGGGCTTCTTGCCGTGCGCCTTCTTTCCTGTCCCAGCCATGCCGACCCCGCCGCGATTGCCAGAGCCGCGGTGCTTCTTCTTCGCTCCCCAGCCATGCGTGGATAGGCCGCGCATCCTCGAGAACTTCCTGCGTTTTCTGTGAACCATGCTACATCATCCTTCTGATCAGGCTAACGATCTTCTCCTTCCTGTCGCCGAGCGCCCCACCCAGCGAGAAAGGCGCCTTCACTCCTTTTCTGCCGTAGCCGCCGCGAGGCGGATTCAACCTAAAGTACTTCCGTATTTTCTTGCCGTTCACGATATGGTACCTTCTGGAATAGGAGATCTTCCCCTTTGCGTCCTGCTCCCTGCCCGTATACGCATCGCCTTTCTTTTCCGCTACCTCGGCGAAAAAGCCATCGTCCACCTCTCCCCATGTGACATAGTCCCGCACCCGGCGCACCATACCCCGGTTCTGGGGCGTGGGGTCGAGGAACACGCAGTAATTGCGGTTCATGAGCCGGAGATGTCGCATGGTCTCTTGCACTGGCGTCTTGACCCTGACCAGCCCCCGTACCCGGACAACGGCGATCTTCATGGCATCACGTCCTGGAACTCCTGCCTGAGCGTGCGCTTCGCTCCTTCCGCCACATTGAGGCTGCTGCTCACCTTGACGCGCATGAGCTGCCGCAGCGCGGCCTCGCAGGCCTTGATGAGGTTGGTTGTGGTGCCGACATGCCCAAAAGTCTTGGAGAAGGCATTGCTGACTCCGGCAAGCCTGAGGATCTTCTGGACTTCCTTGTGCGCCACCAGGCCAGAGCCGCGCGGCGCCGGCATCAGCCTCAGCCGCACCGACCCGCACCTGCCATTGACTGCGAAAGGAAGGCTGTGAGGCTCGGTCGAGCTGTCTTCCCAGCTGCCAGTCCCCCGCCTGATCTTGAAGAGATTTTTTTTCGCGTTCTTGATCGCCTTTTCCCGTGCGGGTACGGTCTCCCGGCTCTTCCCGTTTCCTAATCCAACATAGCCATTCTTGTTTCCAATGACGACGACCGTCGCGAATTGCGGCCTGTTGCCTTCAGCGGTCTTCTTCTGGGTCTGCTTGAATACTCTGCGTTGTCCGCCGCCGAATTTTCCCTTGCTCTGGCCGATGAGCAGCAGTTCGCTCTCCATGCCCGGGAGCAGCTTGTCCACGATTTCCGGCTCAAGGATTTTCAGCCCGGAATCCAGGATGAAATCAATGTCAGTGATCTCGCCGGATTTCACTTTCCTTCCGAGTTCTGTCCTGGGTTGCCAGGCCTCGATGTCGGAAAGGAGCTTCTCGATCTGTTCTGCCGGTTCTTCCTTGATGTCGGATCTTCTGCGTCTCATGATGCACCCTGGAGCTTCTGTTTTACGGTCTCGACAGCCTGCGGCATGTCCTCGGGCTTCGCCCCGAGCTTGAGGTAGCCGGAGAACTTTTTCTCATAGCTTCCGTTTGCCTTGAGCTTGGCGGCGTACTCGGCGATATGCTTGCCCGACAGCCTTTCCGGCTTGGGCACGATTGCCTCGCCATGGGGGATGCGCAGGCCAGAATCTACCGCGCCCTTCAGCACCGCGAAGACAGTGCTTCCCGGCACGGATTTCCTGAAACCGATGTCAAGGATCGCTTCCCCAACGCCCTTTTCTTTCGCCTTCTTCGCGATGAGCATGCCGAGGAGATAGCCGGACGGCGTATTGCTCGCCGGATAGTTCCAGCCATAGTTCTTGAGCTCTTTCGTGTCTGCCTGCGCCTGCACGATGTCGCCCTTCTCGGAAAACGTGATCAGCTGCGCGCGGATATTCTTGAGGCTCATCCGCACAGTGAGCCGCGGCTTTCCGGACATCAGGAGCTTGATGCGCTTCCGGTAGTCCGTTCTCCCCTCCCGCTTCCTGCGGAAAGGCACGCTTCGGGTTGTGGTGCTCATTTGATCAGCTGTTTCTCCTCAAGGTAGAGCAGGATGTGCCTTCTGCTTCTGAAGTAGCCGCCGCTCGTCTTGGTGTAAACATCTCTGAACGTCTCATTGGTGATTTTCTTGTTTTCCTTGAGTTCCTTCAGCAGGCCGCGGAGCGCGCGCATGCGCAGGATCCAGCGCGTCTTTCTGCTGACGCGGGAAAACTTGCTTCCTTTCCTGCTGCCCGGCCCCTTTCTTTGGCCCCTGCTTTTTTGGTGCTGGAGCACCCTGGCCCGGCTCCTGGACGTTTCCTGCGTCTTGCGGTAGCTGATCGCGCCCTCGGAGATGAGGCGCCAGACGTCCTTCTTCGTGATCGCCTCCTTGATTTCCTCGAGCCGCGCGGGATCGAAGCGTATCTTCTTGGGGCTGCACTTCAGCAAATCTCCCGCAAGCCGTTTCTGTACTGTGAGTTTCATGGTGCCTTCTGTGTCAGGAGCTTATCTTTCTCCTTCTTTTCAGCGAGCGCCTTCTCTTCATCGCTCACTTTTTCAGCGAGCTTGTCTTTCTTCGCTTTCTTCTCCTCTTTCGGCGCGCGGTCGCGGCGCTTGAGCTTCTCCTTCCGTTCCTTTTTCCGCTCCTGAAGCGCGCTGTCAATGGCAGCCACCGCCTTATCGGCTTCCCTGATATTGAGGATCCTGATGCCCAGCTCCTTGGCCTTGAGGAGCAGTTCCTTTCGCCGTCTCATGCCGACCTTGAGCAGCACTGCTCCCTGCGTCTTGGCGTCCAGCCGGCCGAGTTCCTCGGCTGTCGCAACTTTGACAGGCCACAGCCCGGAAAAGTGCATGCCTCGCACGTCTTTTGGCGAGCCATATCCCGGCTCGACTTCCTTTTGGTAGCCTTTAAGATGGAGGCGCATCTTGCTGTCTATGCCCCTCGGCCTCCGCCAGTGCCTCGCCACCCTTTTGAGGATATGATAGTCCTGCTGAAGGAATTCCGGCTTCCTCCGCTTGGTCGCCTTTCTCACTTCAAGGTGGCTCATTCCGCCACCCCCTTGCCGTCCTTGAGGATCATATAGATGCCGTCCTGGAAAACGCGGGGATCAAATCCCGGCCTCCGGGTCAATTTCTCAATATCTGAGGCCACGGTGCCAGCAGTTTCCTTGTTCGCGCTCTCAACAGTGATGATCTGCCCATCCACTTTTACCGTTGCCCCCTCTTTGAGCGCCAGCGTCCGGGGGAATTTCTCGCCGAGGAAATTCTTGATGACCAATTGGCTGCCGGCCACCTGGACAGTCATCGGGAAATGGCTGGCGCAGATCTTGAGCTTGTAGACATGGCCTTCATCCGCGCCTCTTACAAGGTTCCGGACATGGGCGTCATGCGTGTTGAGCATGCGCTTCTGGTTCTTCGTGTCCCTGGGCACGCGCATCACGATTTCATTCCCTTCGACGCCCACCTGGATCATCGGGTGGGAGATCTCCCGGCTTGCCTCGCCGTTCTTTCCCGTGATGCGGAGTGTGCCCTGTTCGAAGCTCGCTTTTTGCCCCTGCCGGAGCGTGATGCGCGTTTCCAGTCCTTTGGATTCTGTCATGGTTAGTAGCAATAGGCGAGGATCCTGCCCCCCATGTGTTTTTCCTTCGCCTTGGCATGGTCCATCAGCCCCTCTACCGTCGAGAGCACGAGGATGCCCATGTCCTTGGAGGGAAGGTATCTCTTCTCCCACTTGGTGAATGTCGCTGTCTGGAGCGGGAATCGCGGCTTCACCACCCCGACGCTGTTGATGGCTCCGGACAGCTGCACGGTCAGGATCTCCTTCGCGCCCTCTTTCTTCGCGCTGAAATCCTTGATGTAGCCGAATTGCTTCAGGATGCCAAGGACGTTCTTGACGAGCTTTGAGCTTTCCACGGCGCATTCCTTCCTTCCCAGCTTCTCATGCTGTTCGATCCGGGAAAGCGCGTTTGCCAGTGTGTCGTTGAGGGTCATGGTTCACCTAAGAGTATTTCTTGAATCCGATCTTTGTCGCGATCTCGCGGAAGCACTGCCTGCACACGTCGATGCCATACTTGTCGATGTGCGCCCCGTATCTGCCGCAGCGCCGGCACGGCTTCAGGCTCAGGCCGCAGCTCCGCTCATCTGGCGCGTTGTGCTTCAGGTATTTCTTGAGCTTGACTGGCTTGTGCCTCAGCTGCCGGAACACTTTCTTGTAATTGCTGGTCGTCATTCTCCCACCGTCAGTCCATAGGCTTCCTGCAGGAACCCGATGGCCTCTTCCTTTGTGATCGCGTGCTTGTGCCCAACTTTTGTCTGCCGGACGCTCCTGCGCTTGACCCTGAATCCCGGCCGCTCGAGGGTCAGGCACACTTGGAGGCCCATGATGCCGATCTTGGGGTCATATTTGATGTCGGGGATATCTATGTACTCATGGATGCCGAAGGCGATGTTGCCGGAGTTGTCGAAGCAGTCCGGCTTCAGTTTCTTGTCCTTTGCCTCGATGAGCCGCTTCGCCAGCATTTCCGCCGCTCCTTTCCGCAGCGTGAGCTTGCAGCCGAGGGGCAGGCCAGGCCGCACGCCCCAGGCCGGGATCCTCTTGTTCGTGATCGTCTTCACCGGCTCGATGCCTGTCAGGGATTTCAGGAGCAGGACAGCCTTGTCGAGCTTGTTCTGGTCCTTCCCTGTGCCGATGTTCAGGGTCAGCTTCTCAATCCTGATGCGTCTCATGGGATTCATGCTTCCACGCTGATGAGCGCCTTCTGGTCGCCGATCACGAATGCGTACCTTCTCTTGGTCTGGTTCACCTCATCGCCCACCTTGTAGACGATGGTCCTTCCCAGCACGTCCTCGACGGTGCCGAGCTTGCCGAGGCTCTTGCCCCCGATGAGGAAGATGACGCTGCCCTTCGCGAGGGGCAGGTGCTTCGAAATTTCCTTCTTGCCGAGGCTGTAGAGCACCGTGTCCCCCACCTTGAAGGAGGCCTTGTCCGTCAGCAGGTTCCTGCCGTCGGAGCAGTTGAGCTGGATCTTGCCCCTGTACAGGTGCTTGTCCATGATCTTGAGCGGCTTGATCCCCGCTTCCTCTGGCGAAACCGGGAGCGTCCTGAGCTCGCCATGCGCGTCGAGGATCATCCTCCACTGCTTGCCGAGGGCAGGCACGGACAGCACGTCGAAGAGCCCGATGATGAATTCGTTCTTTTTTCTCCGCACCCCGTCCACAAGGACTTCAGTGGCATGCAAAAGATGCGTGAGCTCGCGCTTTGTTTTTCCCAGCCCAAGTGAAGCTAACACAGCCGCCAGCGCCATGCCTCGCGCGAGGCTATGCGTGCCCGGAGCCGGCTTGAGGATGTACTTTTGGGCTTTCTTCACGCGCACCGGCCACGCGCGCGGAGCCGCGACACTCTTGATATGGTTCTTCATGCGTTCACTTCCTGCGCTCCAGCACTGCCTGGCGGCGCTTGTCATCCATCTTGAGCTCGATGATCAGGAGGTTGGACGGCTCGAGGAAGACAGGTGCCTTGGTGCCGTCCTTTCTCTGGAGCGAGAGTCCGGCGACGCGCGCTTTCCTTCGGCTCAGGTCCACCTCTTCCACCTTGCCTTGCTTGCCCTTGTATTGGCCGCGGACGATTTTCACCGTATCCCCCATTTTCAAGCCGAGGGAGCGGGTGCTGTATTTGCCGCGCAGTTCCTTAGACAGGTGAGCAGCCACGAATCTGCGCACGACATGCAGTGGAGCCTCGTATCTGTATTTTCTCTGCTTCCTCGGCTGCCTGCTTGCTTTCCAGTGTGCTGACCAGGTTTTCATTTCAGTTCACGTTTATACGACGATTGTCGCAATCTTTGCCAGGTTGCCCCAGCGCTCGATCGCCTCCTTCGCGACCGGGCCCTTGATGAGCGTCCCCTTGGGATTGGCCTTGTCATCCTTGACGATGACTATTGCATTGTCTTCGAATTTCACGCGCATGCCGTCCGGCCTGCGGAAGGCTCTGCGCTGCCTGACGATCACGCCCAGCGCAGTCTGCTTTCGCAGTTCCGGCCTGCCGCGCACGATGCTCACCATAACCAAATCACCGATGCCAGCCGAGCCCTGCCTGCCCTTGACCATTTTCCCGCCCTTGACTCCGTAGAGCTTGACGATTTTCGCTCCCGAATTGTCGCACGTCGAAATCCAGGCCCCGAAGTTGAGGCCCTTGGTCATGTTCGCTTTAATGGCTTGCATGGCTCTCCTCCTTCTTTTCCTCGGTTGCCGGCACTTCCACAGCGCGCTTCTTGCCCGCCTCGAGCGCTTCCTTGCGCTGGGTGAATCCCTTTTCCCTGCCGAGTTTCTCGACGATCATGAAATGCTTGGTCTTGGACATCGGCCTGCACTCCTGGATGCGGACGATGTCTCCTTCTTCGGCGCGGATGCTCTCCGGATTGTGCGCCTTGACATGCGTGCGCTTGGTCGTGTATCTCTCGTATTTCGGGAGATCCACTCGCCGCTCCCATTCTATCGTCGCGGTCTTCTGCATCCGTGCGGAGATCACCGTGCCCACGAAGCTCCTGCCCCGTAAGCTGATGTCCCGTTGCTTTGTTGTCATCGCTTCACCATGCGCTTGATTCTCTCTTCCGGGCTCCCGACGAGGAGCCGGCCCTCGATGGCCGCGTCCTTCTCCGGGAACCGGAAGACATGATCCTTCTTGACCCATCGGGTCTCCTTCCCGCCATCCTCGATGACGAGCAGGTTGCGGGTCTCGTCCACAACTTTTCCTTTCTTTCCGTCCACATCGACCGCGAGGCCAATGAGTTCGCCCTGCGCGAGACTCATTTCGTCACCAGCGCGTCAGGCGGGAAGCCCAGCTCGATGAGGATCTCCCGCACGCGGCTGACATGGTTGCCCTGCAGCTCGATCTTCCCGTCCTTGGCCGTGCCTCCGCAGGCCAATTTCGACTTGAGCTTCTTCACTAGGTCGTCCAGGTCGATTTCCTTGCTGTCGATTCCTGTGATCACCGTGTATTTCTTGCTGAATTTCTTGCTTTCGAGGGCAATGGTAATCTCTTGGTCTTCCTTGGCGATGGACTCCCAAACGCCAAGCTCCTTGGGCAGTCCCGTAATGGGGTCGATCTCAACCATCCTTGTGGGTTGCCTCCGTTTTGTGGTGGATGAACGTGAGGATACGCGCTATGGTCTTGCGCATCTGCCTGATCTGTCCGGGATTCTTGGGAGCGCTGCCTGACGCAACCTGGCTGTTGGCCTTGATGAGCTCCAGCCGCAGCTCGGCGAGCTTCTCCTTCAGCTCCTCCGTGCTCTGTCCTTTCAGGTCGCGCTTCTTCATGCTGCCTCAAGAGCGCTCGCAGGCTCCTTTTCTTTTTCTTCTTCCTTCCCTTTCGCTTCTTTGTTTTCCTTCTTATTTGGCGCCGCAGGCTTGTCGGTCTCCGATTTCACTTCTTCTTTTTTCTCCCCTTCTGTCTCCCCCTTCCCAGCCTTTCCCTCCCCTTCTGCCTTCTTCTTAGGGGAGCGCTTTCTTGGAGCCGCCTTTCTCTTGGGTTTCTCTTCTTTCAGCTCTTCCGCCGGCTTCTTCTCCTCAACTTTCTGTTCAGCCGTTGCAGGAGCGCTCTCCTCGATGAACGTGATCTTGTCAGGCAGGATGGTTTCAGGCGGCATGATGCTCACCTTCACCCCGACGATCCCGGACTTGAGCAGGGCCTGCTTGTGTGCGATATGCACGCCCGTGAGCGCGATGTCGCCGCATTTCTTGAGGTAGCCCTGGTAGAATCTCCAGCTCTTCGCGCGCGAGCTCGGGATTTTCCCGCCCATGTTGATCTCGATGCCCATCGCCCCGGCGCCCATCACTTCAGTCATGATGCGGTGCGCGATGCCCTTGAACTTGCTGATGCCGAAGCGCTCTAGATAGGAGCAGATGCGCTCGGCCATGATGTTCGCGTCCAGCGCCGGATTCGGCACCTCAGCGATCTCGATCTGCGGGTTCTCGAGGCTGAAGCGCTTCTTCAGCACTTTAGTGAGCTGCTTGATGCTCTGCCCCTTCCTTCCGACGATGATGCCCGGCCGCGACGAAAAGATCACGATTTTCTCGCCGAGCGGCGTGCGCTGGATCTTGGTCTTGCTGTGCTCCGCGCCCCGGATGCTCTGGCTGATGAACTCCTCGATCAGGTATTCCTTCATGTTCGCCGCGACGAATTTTCTTTCGATCATGGTGAGCTTCCTTTCTTTTCAGTTTTCTTCTCATCCTTCTTTTCTTTCTTCATCTGAGGAGCATGTTTTTTCTCTTCGTGAGGCTCTTTCCCCCCATCTTTCTTTGCTTTTGAGTCATCAGCTTTTCCTTCAGCCAGCACAACCTCAATATGGCAGCGCTTGGCGCGGATGCGCCTTCTCCTGCCGTATCTCCACACGTTGCCCCCGTCCTGCACCGCGATATGCTCCACGACCAGTCCGCTCGTGTTCAGCCCCTTGAACTGCGCGTTCGCCTCCGCAGATTCCAATAAGCTGAGGATGTGCCCAGCAGCTTTCTGCGGAAATCTTCCAGGGCCGAAATGGCCCTTCTTGTGGCCAAGGGCGTTCGTGAAGCGGGTGAACTTGATGGGCACTTTCAGCGCGATGGCATCATGGAGGATCGCTTTAGCTCTTATTAGCGGCTTGCTCCGCACCATGTTCGCGATCATCAGGCTTTGCTTGAAGGAGATGGGCAGGCCTAGGCCGAGCGCCTGCGCCGTGTGCTCCTTTGCCAGCGTGTGCGTATAGTGGTAGGTCATGGTTACTTCACAGCCACGTTCGAGCTGCTCTTGGTCGCTCCCAGTCCGGGCGCAGAATGCGTCACTCCTTTCCTGGTGAGCGCGAACTCGCCGAGGAAATGGCCGATCATCTCCGGCTGGATCTGGACAGGGAAAAATTCCTTTCCCGTGTGGATCTTGATGGTGGCTCCGACCATGGCCGGCAGCACCACCAAATCACGGCAGTGCGTCCTGATGTCAGGGTCCTTGGCCCCAACTTTCTCGAGCACGACTTTCTGCTCGTGCCTGAGGCCGCGCTTCAGGCTCCGCCTGGCGCGCGATGGCAGCATCTGCCCGATCTCAGCCAGCGTCAGCGCCTGCAGTTCCTCGAGCCGCTTTCCGCGGTAGGTGAATTCTTTCTTGGCCACAGTGATTACCTCTGCTTGCGTCCCGTCCTGCGCGGGGCGATCTTTCCGACCTTCCTGCCCGGGGGATATCCTCTTCCGGACTGGTGCGGCCTTCCCTTGGTGTGGCTGCCCTTTCCGCCGAAGGGGTGCGCGACCGCGTTCATGCTCGTCGCCGACACGCTCGGGTAAAACTTGTTCTTCATTTTCGCGCGATGATAGGCGAATCCTGCCTTGAGGAGCGGCTTCTCAGGCCTTCCGCCGCCCGCAGCCACTCCGATAGTGGCCCTGCATTTGGCGTTGAACTCCTTCTCTTTCTTGGACGGAAGGCGCAAAGTGACAGTCTCCGGAGTCTTCGCGACAACTCTGGCTGAAGCTCCCGATGTCCGCGCATAGCGTCCGCCGTCTCCAGGCCTGCCCTCGATGTTGAAGACTGCCGTGCCTTCAGGAATATCTGCGAGAGTGAGCACGCTTCCCGGCGTCAGGTCAGCGCCAGAGCCATAAGGAAGACTCTCGCCCACGCGCACTCCTTCAGGGGCGAGCGTCAGCGCTTCTTCCTTTCCATAGGACACGACCATAAGCGGCGTGCTGTGGCCCTGGCTCTTGACAAAGCTCTCGATGACCCCCACTGCTCCGTCCGCGACAGCTTTCGGGTGTTCCGCGCGCCCGGCATAGCGGAAGCTCGGTGCCCGGAATGTCGGCGATCCCCGCCCCCTCCTCTGTGATAATAGGTTCTTTCCCATGGTTACAACCTCCTAAGGTTGGAACTTTGAAAATCTATGATTTTCATATTACATCAGCCCCAGCTGCGTCGCGATGTCTATCGCCGGCGTTTCAGGAGAGAAGGTGACATACGCGCGCTTCTCGCCCTTGTTGTTGTTGAAAATATTGACCTTCAGCACCTTGGCCTTGAATACTTCCTCGATGGCCTTCTTCACGTCGCTCCTCTTGGCCTTCCTGTCGACGACAAAGAGCATCTTGTTCTCTGCCTCGAGCAGCCGGATGCTTTTTTCCGTTGACAGGGGATATTTGATGACGTCCATGGTGATCACGAGTACAATTTTTCCTTCGCCAGGCGCTCCACGGCGCCCTGGGTCCAGAGCGTGAGCCGGCCAGGAGCGCTTCCCGGCGCTAGGAGGTCTACGGTGAGCTTGTCGACCGCCACGATCTGCACCCCGGGCAAGTTTCGAGCCGCCTTCGACAGCGCGCATTCCTTCGCGGTGACGAGGAGCGCGCTCTTCTTCGACTTGTAGCGCCTGCCTCTTGACTTGCCCTTGCCTGCCCTGATTTTGGTGGCTTGCGCCCGTTCAAGGTCAGCAGCCAAGCCCAGGCTTGAGAGGAACGCGGCAGCGTCCTTGGTCTTCGCTACCGCGTCAATGGAATTGTCGACGATGAAAGGATAGGAATCCGGGACTTTATGGCCGCGGCGCTTCGCCAGCTCTTTGGAGAGTGTGGCTGAAATTGCGCTGCGCACCGCCAGCTGCATCTCCCTGCTGTTCACTTTTTTTGTCCAGACTTTCAGCGCCTTGGGTGGGTGCGACTGCCTTCCGCCCACGGTCTGGGGAGCGACAGCGCCGACCCAGTTCAGCCGCGTGCCGTGCCTGCTGACAATCTTTCTTGGAGTTCTTGATTGCCCGATTCCGTACGTGGTTCGATAGTCGCGCCTGCGCTTGCTCACGTACGCGTTGTGCCTCCGTCCTGCAGTGGGTTTCGCGCCATACGGCCGCCTCGCCGCCGCCTGCTCCGATTCAATCGCGCGCTGGATGATGTCCACGCGCACCGGCTCCTGGAACTGCGCAGGCAAGTCTATGCTTCCCTTCTTCTCCAGGTTTTTTGAGACGATGTCGAGCTTCATTGTTTCGCCACCGAGCTGAAATAGGTGATGCTGGGAGCTTCCTTCGGGGTGAGCTTGTCCGGCCGCAGCGCCTTGCTCAGCTTGACCAGCCGTTTCTGCGGCCCCCCGACGCTGCCCTTGACGACAAGAAAAGGATTCCTGATGATTCCATAGTGCACCCAGCCGCCCTTCTGCGCTGCGTCAGCCGGGCTGGTGCCGATCTTGAGAAGCCATTTGTTGTATTCGGTGCGCTGGTGATAGCCCATGTGGCCGGCATGCGCGACGCGGTACATGACATGGCCCTGGCCGCTCCATCCGCCCAGGCTTCCAGGCTGCCGCACGCTCTTTTCAGACTTATGAGCGCGCAGCGTCACCCCGAATCTCTTGACCGGCCCCTGATATCCTTTGCCTTTCGTGACGACGTGCGCGTCCAGCTGTTCGCCTGGCTTGAACACGTCCTGCACCGAGATGTCCTGCCCGAGCTTCTGCTTCGCGAGCGCGAGCTTCTCCTCTTTCTTCCCGCCCAGCCCGAGTTCGAAGACCTCTGGCTTCTTCTTCCCGATGCCGGTCAGTTTCGGCTGTGTCTGGACGATGAGCGTGAGATCATCAAATTCTGAAGGCTCTTTCCCATGCTGCTTCTTCGGCAGGGCGATGGCTCTCGCAAGCTCCTTGTCGAGGGACTCAGCGAGCACTTGAGAAACCGGTTGGGGGCCATAAGGCAAATCATGATAAAAACGGATGCCGATCGCCTTCATCGGCGGGCATTCGATGATCGTCGCGGGCATGAAGATGTCCTGGCCCTTGGTCATGGACGTCGGCTTGTTGTCGGTGATCTTGAGGTGGGTCATCCCCACCTTGTAGCCGGCAAAGCCAAGCAGCCCCGTGCCCAGGCCCCAGCTGCGGACCCGGGCGTGCTCGCGGTTGGCCCTGACTCTAGGCCAGAACTGCATGCTTCCGTGTCTCGGGTTTTTCCTTTTTGCCATGGGAGAGCGCCCTCTAAGCTGCGGGCCTCCAAAACGCCTTTTGCGGGGCTTTTTTTCAAGAATCAGTACTCTGCATCATGCGTGTACTGAAAAGCTCCCTTTTCAGGCGTGCGTATCCGGATGCTTGCGTCGCAAAACATCCCAAATCCTGCGTTCCGGGAGTCCCAGGGCATTTATGTGCAGAATCCGTGGGCAATTTTAGTATCGATACAGCCTGAAACTCGTGATGCTGTCTACAAAACGAAGGTCTGAACTCCACTCTTCCCGAAGGATCCTTTCCACGTCACGCGTCACAGGCTCAAACCCATTTTCAGGATAGCGGCTGTCGTGGAAAGCTACAATCCCGCCGTCTGCAACCCAGGGCCTCCAGGCGCGGAAGTCAGCGTAGGCTTGGGTGTGGTTGCCGTCAATCCAGAGCATGCCCACCCGTTCACGCCAGTCCCGCGCGATATCCTCTGAAAAGCCCTCATGCAAGATGACTCTGCCGTCAATGCCGAGCTTAGGGGTCGTCAAGAAATGAGCTGGTCAACTTCGTTGGGATTAATTGAGTAATTCCAGTCCCCGTGGAATGCTTCGGGTGTGAAATTGATTTTGTTG
>JAGVXW010000015.1 GCA_018303575.1 Candidatus Woesearchaeota archaeon | reverse complement strand
CTCGCCTGCCCGCATCGCCGTCGAAACAAACAAGCGCTCCTCCTGCAAGTATGATGCCTCCAGCCCGGCCGTGAGCCCTGGAACCGCCATGAGCACATCCGACGGGTACCTCCACACCGCCGCTCTCTCCTCGAGCTTGGGCCCGCATACCCTCTTTGTCAAGTGCTTCCGCGGCTCAGAGACCGCAAGCACCACCACCCAGTTCCTCCTGGACACCTCGCCTCCGGCGATGACCTTTGTCAACGACTCGGCGCCCGGCCAGCTTCCAGGCATCTCGCCGTTCCGGCGTCAAGCCTACGCATCCTGGACAGCGACCGATCCCGAGACCGGAAGCCTAGGCCTTCGCTATAATTACACGCTCTATGAGTTCACCAGCAAGCGAACGGTCATCAACTGGGCAGCAGCTGAGCCCAACCAGCCCAACAACGGATTCTCCACATGGATCTTCTCTGACGACCAGGGCAGGCAGCTCGATCTCGCTGACGCCACCCGCTACGTCTTCGAGGTGAAAGCAGTCAACGCGCTCGGCAGGTCAAGCGCGTCCAGGAACGCGGATTTCCTCACCTCTTTTCCACTCACGACGCCCTTCGGCATGCGGCTCTCTCCCTCTTCCAACAGCACCGCAACCTTCGTCTCCCGCACCATGAACGTGCCTATCATCATCGATACCGACCGCGACGCGCGGCTTGTGAGCGTGCTCATCAACGGCGAGGAGCGCGTCTCTGGCTTCAGCTCTTCTCAGGCCAAGCGCTTCGCAAAGACCCTGGCGCTGGGCGATGGAAAGGTAGAGGTCTCTGTTGTCGCTGTTGACACGTTCGGCAACATCGGAGAGGCCATCGCAACGTTTGTCGTCGACGCTTTGCGCGACACGCTCAGCATTGTTACGCCGGCGAATGGGGCGTCGCCCACGCAACCCTTTGATGTTGTCATCGAGTCGCAGAACAGCCTGAATTGCAGGTACAGCAAGGACATCAAGCCGAATCCCAGCGACTTTGCGTTCCTCACTTCCTTTGACGCTGTCGCAGGAAACCGCTACACGATCCGGAACGTGCAGTTCCCAGACGAGAGCTGGCACACGATCCATGTGCTCTGCAACGAGCTGCAGAGCCCCATACCCACGCTCCACAGCCTGCCGGTGCGCTACGACACCCAGGCGCCTCTTGTGCAAGCGTTCACTCTGCCGGCTTCGCCGATCGTCGAGCTGCCAGCAGATTTCAACCTGACCACAAGCGCAAATGAGGAGGTGCTGTGCAGATATAGCACTGCTTCCAATGAGGCCTTTGAACTGATGCTCAGCCTTGGTTCCGGCTTCTCTAGGAGCCCCAGCACAGGCCTCCAGCTCACAACAGTCGGCACTACAACTTATACCGTGCAATGCGAGGACCGGGCTGGGTTGAGATCAGAGAAACAATCCGTTACTCTTGTCGTTGACCCCACCGTGCCCTTGCGCATCACCGACCATACAGAGGCGCTGCAAGGCAGCCTGCCGCCCAAAATCCAGATTGAGACGAACAAGCGCGCGTCCTGCAGATACGATCTGACAAACCCCAACCCCATGACCGGGTTGTCGCTCTTCACGCTGAACAGCTACACCCACACTGCCACGCTCTCGAGTGCGGCATCCACGACGAGAAATGCCTATGTGCTCTGCTTCAGGGGAAGCGAGAGCGCCACAGCGAACGTCAGCTTCCTGGTTGACACCTCAGCGCCAGTGATGCAGTACATCACTATTTCCAGCCCCGGAGAACCAGCCGGAACAACCTCATTCAGGAACCAACTCCATGCAGCGTGGCTTGCCGCGGATCCTGAAAGCGGGAGCCTGGGGCTCACCTACAATTATACCATCTACTCCATCCAGAACAGCCAGAGGGCCACACTTATCGACTGGACTGCGGTAAAACTGGAGGGAGCGAACAACAGCTTTGCCGGCTGGATCACGCAGGATGAAAATGGAAACACGATCAACCTGACTGACAACACGCAATATAAATTCGATGTCAGGGCGATCAACGCGCTGGGCAGGTCGAGCCCCATCAGCACCAGTTCGCCCATCACGACCCGGTTCCCCACTGGCGGGGGAGGCGGAAGCCCGGCATGCTCTAATGGAATTCTGGATGGCACGGAAACGGACACAGACTGCGGCGGCATCTGCGGGCCGACGTGCGGAACTGGCAAAAATTGCGGCCGCAACGCGGATTGCGCCGGCAACTATTGCAACGCGCAGAACAAGTGCGCGGTGCCCGCGTGCACGGATCTTCTGAAGAACGGCAATGAAACGGACACAGACTGCGGAGGAAGCTGCACGACAAAGTGCAGCAACGGGAAGACGTGCCGGGCGAATACGGACTGCAGCTCTTCGCTGTGCACAAACGGCATCTGCAGCATCAACCTTTGCTCCAACAACATCAAGGATTCTGTGGAGACAGACCTTGACTGCGGCGGCATCTGCGGGCCAACCTGCAGGAACGGCGCGCTCTGCCTCAACAATTCCGACTGCCAAGGCAACTACTGCAACTCTTTCGGCAGGTGCGCGACAGCGCTCTGCTCGGACAGCCTGAAGAACGGCAATGAGACTGATGTCGACTGCGGAGGAAAATGCAGCAAGTGCGCGACGGGGAAAAACTGCGTCGTGAATACCGACTGTGCCACCAATCTCTGCAGCAATGGTATCTGCGCCATCAACTCGAATTCCACTTGTACGAATTCAATCAAAGATTCGACAGAAACGGATGTCGACTGCGGCGGAAGCTGTGGCCCGACCTGCCAGACAGGGAAGCTGTGCCTCCGCAACAGCGACTGCCAGGGCAATTACTGCGATTCCACCGGCAGATGCACCGTGCCTTCCTGCACTGACGCCAAACAGAATGGCAATGAAACGGACACAGACTGCGGCGGAAGCTGCGAGAAATGCGAGCTGGGCGAGGACTGCAAGAGCAACAGCGACTGCGAGACCGGGCTGTGCAAGAACAACGTGTGCAGCAAGGCTGATTCCTGCCTCGACGGCAAGCAAGGCCAAAGCGAAACCGATGTCGACTGCGGAGGAGCCTGCCCGACAGCCTGCGCCAAGGGCAAGAGCTGCGAGACCAATGCAGACTGCCAGCAAGGACTCCAATGCCTGAACAGCGTCTGCGCGGTGAAGCAGCCAAGCATCACGAATGACCAGGACGGAGACGGCATGCCCGATGACTGGGAGGAGCGCTACGGCCTTGATCCGCGAGACCCGAGCGACGCTGCTGTGGACTCTGACGGAGACGCGCTTACGAACAGGGAGGAATACCAGTGGAAGACTGACCCGAAGAACGCCGATACAGACGGAGACGGCTTCACCGACGGCGATGAAGTGAGCCAGGGCTCTGACCCCACCGATCCGTCCAGTCCAGGCGCTGAAGAAAAGAAAGGGGGATTGGGATGGCTATGGATGCTGCTTGGATTGCTCGTGCTGCTGGTGATCGCGACTGTCGGCTACCTACTCTATGACCAGTCCAAGAAGGGGAAGAAAGGGCCTCCACCTCAGCTCTTCACCTCTCGGCCTGTCCAGCCGCCGCCCCGAAAGCCCATGCTGAGGCCGCTGCAACAGCGCAAGAGGAGGAGCCTCTTCGATCAGGGAGGAAAAGCGCCCGCCCAACAAGAGGCCTCTGCCGGCGCGCCGCAAGACAAGAAGGAAGACATCTTCAAGAGGCTCTCCACCCTCGTGGGCAAGAAACCGCAACCAGAACAGAAGAAAGAGCAGGAGAAGCCAGAGCTGAAGGATCTCACTGAAAAGCTCAGGCAGGAATTCGCTTGGCACAAGGAAAAGCTGGAGAAAAGCCTGGACGCCATCCAGAAGGTGGCCGCTGTCTCGGCGAAAGTGTACACAACAAAGAATGGAAGGCGCTATCACCACAAGGACTGCATCACCCTTTCAGGAAAGGCGGGGCTCCAAGAGATTGAGGGCGCGGCCAAGGCCAAAGAAAAAGGCCTGGAGCCCTGCAGCGTGTGCATCAAAACATGAGAGCGCAGATCGCCGGGCAAGTGTTCCTCTACATCATCACCCTCGTGGTTGTGGCAGTCATCCTCGTCTTCGGATACAGAAGCATCCGCGACTTCCGCGACCGGACCGATGAAGTGGGAGCGTTGCAATTCCGGCAGCAGCTGGAAAGCTCCATCAAAACTGTGTCGGGGCAATACGGCACGCTGAAGGTGAAGGAGTTCTCGCTCACCTCCGAGTACCAGGAGCTGTGCTTCGTCAACAATTACGCGTTCGATACAACCGCGGATCTGAATGCCCAATTCGCCGGGTATCCGCTCATCCTCGATTCGCTGTCCAATTATCAACCGACGTCCAACACCTTCCTCATCCTCAAAGATGGCTCTGTCGCTGAATCGTATACCCTCGGAAGCGTGAGCCTGGCAGCGGGCAACTTCCAATGCTTCCCCTTTGTCCGCGGCACGGTGACGCTGCGGCTTGAAGGAAAAGGAGACCATGTGGTTATCTCAGAATCGGAGACTTGAGGGCATGATGCCCCACCCTCATGAAAGCGCAAATTGAAGTGCAGTTCAACTGGATCCTTGTCCTCGCAGCGGGGACGCTCATCTTCCTGTTCTTCTTCGGGGTCGTGAAATGGGTCAAGGACAGGGCGGAGCAGAATTCGGCAGTGACTGTGTCGGCGTATTTGGACGCCTTGCTCACCGGCTCTTCTGTAGCGCGCAGCACCGTGACGCGGTTCCAGCTGCCTTCACAGACGGTGCATTTCATCTGCGACAGCTACCGCGTCGGGGAGAGTGATGCGAGCAAGCGCATCAGGAACAAGATCGTGTTCGCGCCGACACGCATCGAGAAAGGCAGCTTTGTCGCCTGGTCCGAGCCGTGGGCCGTGCCGTTCCGCGTGACGAATTTCCTCCTCTTGGGAAGCCCGGACATCCGGTATGTCTTCATCGGGGATGAGAATGATCCGCTCTTCAAGGAGCTCCGGGCCGCTTTTCCCCCGGAGCTTGAGCCGGAATTCAATCCTTCCCCCTTCGTGAGCACCAATACCTATAAAGTGAGAGTTATTGTCGTCAATGACGTTCCCTCGCTGGCTGTCGCGCCCTTCAGGAGCCTGGCGAGCGAGGATTTCACCGCCCTTTCCCTGTCAGGCACCGAGCTGGACGGCAGCGTGACGCTCACGTTCTACCAGAAAAGCCATCCTTCGACGGCGCCACATCTCTTGGGAGGGCAAAGCGTCACGGCGTATGGAAAAGCGGCGGCGCTCGGTGCGATCTTCACTGACACGATTGAGGATTACCAGTGCGGCATTGACAAAGCCCTGGTCAGGATGCGCAACGTCGCGGCAATCTATGAGCAGCGTGCTGTAGCGCTCTCCTCGTCGTATGCCGCGCACGCGGATCTCGCCTGCCAGACAATCTTCGACGGCAACGTCTTCGCTTCCTACGCGACCGCCCAACCCTTTGACCTCTCCGGCTTGTCAACGACGCTGTCCATCAGCAATTTCGACGCGCAAAGGAACAGCTGCGCATTGCTGTATTGAAACTTGCTATATTTAATGAAGAGCATACTTCATTAAGAGGAAGGATTTAATTATAATTAAAAAGAAGAGATATCCTGAGCGGAGAAACATGGAAAAAAGAGGGCAGATGCAGATGATGGAAACCGTGGCCATCCTGTTCATCTTCTTCATCCTCATCTCGCTCGGCTTCATCTTCTACACGCAGGTGGCGAAGCAGAGCATCGCGACGAAAGCAGAAGAGTTCCAGGATCTTACAGCCATCCAGGTGGCGCAGCTCGCCGGCTCCCTGCCCGAATTGCAGTGCTCGGAGCAGAACATTGTCAAGGAGAACTGCATTGATTATCTGAAGGCGCAGGCGGCTCCCGCGATACTGGCAAAGCCGGAGTATTTCGACGTGCTCGGCTACGCGACGCTCACGCTCCAAAAAATCTATCCCGGCACTGATGAAATCCCCCTGTACTCCAGACCCTTGGTCAACGCAGACAACAAGCGGGCGAGCTTCTTTCCTGTCGCGATCTTCGACCCCGCCAGCTCCACAACGGCCTTCGGCGTGCTGGTGATTGAGGTGTATTCATAATGGCCGGTTACGCTCAGCCAGCGCGCAAACAGGGGCATGAAGCCCCTTACCGGGACTGGGAGAATCCTGGAGCGTCCCGGATCCAAAGTGTTCGACCCGCATCCTCCACCTCGTCTGCGCCTAAAGAATGCTACCTACGACATTCTGCCGCTTCCCCATCCAAAAAAGCGCAGATGGAGCTGATGGGGCTGGCGATTGTCGTGATTCTGTTGAGCTTGGCCTTCCTGTTCGTCGTGCGCTTCGTCATCCTCAACGAGCCGGCTGACGCCAGGCAGAGCTTCCAGGAGAGCGAGCTCGCGGCGAACTTCCTGAACACGATGCTGGAGACGAACGCTCCGGAGTGCTCGGACGCGACGATGGCGGCGCTCATCCAGGACTGCGCCAACTATTATGATCTGCAAGGCAGGATCACATGCCAGTCGCAGGGGAGCAACCTGCAGTCCTGCGAATTCCTCAAGTTCGCGCACCAGGATTTGTTCGCCAGGACGTTCGAAACTTGGAAAGTCAAGTATTACTTTGAAGTCTACCGCAACCCCCAGAGTCCCTCAACGAGCCGGCTGACGCTGCTGACACAAGGGCAAGCGTGCACGGGCAACCGGCGGCTCAAGGTGCAGCCACTGCCGGTCGCGGGGAGCACGATTTATCTGGGGTTGCATATTTGCAGCTAACTGCTACAGGCTGAAGCTTTGGAAATGTTTAAATATGGCCTCTTCTAGGATGAGGTAAAAGAGGCCCACCTATGAGAAAGGCACAGAGCATCTCCATCAATACCATCATCGTCGCAGCCATCGCCCTGATCGTGCTTGTCGTGCTGGTGATGGTGTTCACCGGCAGGATCACGCTGTTCGGCAAGAACCTCGATATCATCCAGCAGGGGCAGAAGTGCGCACTTGACAACGGTGAGCGCGACTGGGCTCCCGAATGCGGTACGGGACAGGTCCAAGTCTACGGCAAATTCTCAGACGAGGCAGGCCACGAAGGTCAAGCGTGCTGCAAGAAAAAGCTTGAATAAGCTTGAATAAGCTTGAATTTTCTTTTTCATTAAATTCAGATGGATAACGAAAACTGCGCAGCAGTTTTCGGGATTGAAAAAGTTTTAACTTTTTCAATACGTTCCTCTGTAATCGCTTCCGCCCCCCTTTAAATAGCGAATTATTTATATACTAGTATACGCTTTTCCCCTTACCTTGGACCACGCAGAAGGCCTGACACTGAGCATTATCCTTGTCATCCTGTTCACCCTGGCCATAGGCATCATCGTGTTCCTCGCGGTTAAACAAAATTCAGGCATGCTGTTCCCATGAGAGTACTGGAGATTTCCATCGTCATCATCCTGATGCTTGCAGCATTTTATGTCATCATAGACGTGACTGCGGACGCGGCTGAGAGAACAGGAAAGGCAGCGGCCGAGGAAGCATGCAAGGCGGTCAACATGTTCGTGCAGGGGACAGAAAATGATGCCGTCAACCGGGCCTCCTTGCGGGCGTGCCGAACCATTGATTTGGAGGCGCTTCCTCTAAAAGGGGAGAAGAAAGAAGATGTCTTGAAAGACATTGGCCAGCACATCGACAAAACGTGGGACATTTTCCTCAAGGGCAGCAAGGAGAGCTATTTCGGTGACAACAATCTCTGGGACAGCGAGAAGCAATGCATGATCCTCTACACTTTCACCATCAAGAAGGATGTGGGCACGGCGATCCCCATGGGTGAACTCATCCAATATTTGAAAACAACTCCTTACAAGGTGGCTGACACGAGCGACGGTTGCGCCGGGAGCGAGGGCGGGTTCTGCAAGCCGACCTGCAACGCGGACGAGCGGCGCGTCAAGGCGCTGAAGACCTGCGCTCCGGACTCGAAAGGAAACGCGCAGCAGTGCTGCATGCCCAGCAGCGTCTACAACTCGTGCGAGGCGCATAATGGCGACTGCTTGCCAACGCAATCGTATCCTGAAAAGATCGCCTATCCCGGCTGGAACTGCGCAAGGAACGGCTATTCCTGCTATGTCGGAAAGAAGAACTACCAATCGTACCTTGATTACGTCTATTTCGATGGCGGCACTGTGGGCTTTGACGAGGCGGAGCCCCTCTACCCCCAGAATTTCAGGGCGAACGGAGAGAAAAGGGCTGTGACATACGCCATCGTGTTCGCGTCGCGCGTCACCCAGTCGGCCTCTATCGGGAATAGCTTAATCCATCTCACCTTATGGTCCAACACCCCCGGCGCGCCAACGAACACCAATGGAGTTATCCTCGCCCCTCTTGACAAGGTGAAGAACGCATGCAACGTCCAAACAAGAGACTCGTGAAAGCGATCGAGATGAAAATCGTGTACATGATCATCGCCCTGATCGTGCTCATTTGGGCGCTGCTCTTCTTCAGGGGGCTGCGCGCCGCGATGTTGGGCATCCTTGACAAGGTGTTCGGATGAAAGGCAAGGCGGAAAGCAGAGTCTCGGTCGGCGGCATGATTTTCGCGCTTGTTGTCCTGCTCGTTGTTCTGGCTGTCTTCTTCCGCCCTTCAGGCGGGATTCTGGGCAAGGTAGGAAGCAAGGCGTATGACGTGCTCGTGTGGACCGGGCTCTTCAAGCAGGATTATCACGCGAGCCGGGATACTGTGCCAGCCACAGCACAGGAAGATTACAATGCCCTCAAATTTGCGCTCGCCCAAGCGAAAGACGCCGAAGGCTGCAGAATCAGCGTGCCGGCCGACTATCTTTTCCTGCACGACAGGCAGGACGAGAAAAGCGGGAAACGCACCGGCTTCCAGGCTGATTTTTCGCAGGCCGAGGGCAAGGCCTATATCAACCTCGTCTCACCCAAAAGGCAGGTCGCAGACACGCAAGTTGTCGACGGCATCACCCTTTGCCTCATCGCCGGGAAATCAGGGGACAGTTTTGTGGCGGAGAACTTCTACCGTTCTATCGTTGACAAAGAAGAGCTCCCTCTTCAATCAACCTATCTCGCCGTACCGGCGTTTACACTGACTGACACACTCAAAGTCTCCGCCCAGCTGCCCGACGGGAAGGGCACGAAAATCTCGGAATCCGTATTGCCTTTTTTCTATGTCCCGAAGAAGGGCGTAGCCTGCCTGATCCCCTATACCCATTACTGGAATGTCTTCAAGCATTATGACAATGAAGGCATGACCGAGGATCGCAGTGTCGTGGTAAATCGCGCCATCAAGCCCTGCAAGGTGGAATCATGAAATCGAAAAAAGCCATGGAATTTGAAGTTTTGGTCAAAATCATCATCGTGCTGGTGGTGCTCATCGTGAGCATCGCCATCTACCTGAAATACACGAACAAGAGCACCGGCACTCTCGACAGGGAGATTGATAAGCTTGACGACAAGAACAACAATGGGGTGGCAGATATCTTAGAGACAGGCCAACAAGACAACCCGAAACCAGCCACCCAGGGAACGAAAACGACATGAAGAAAGCCCAGATGCCTGAAGTCGCGCCGCTTGAGTTCCTGATACGCGTCGTGATCGCCCTCATCGTCATCGTCCCGACGGCGATGTGGATTGCGGATCTCTTCAGGGGAACGAGCAAACAGGCAATTGACAGCTACAATTTGCTCATTAAGACAATCAACGAGATCGTAGACGGGGAGTTAGGGAGTCTGGCCTTCACCATGGATCCATATACCGCGATTGTCGCCTTTTCAAAAGATGCTTCGGAAATCCGGTATCTCGAAGCTGAGGAAGGAATTTTACGGCCTGTCGGCACATTTAAACGCGTATCCTCGTGTCCTACGGGAACCTCATGCGTTTGCTTCTGCGCATCCCAACTTCAGCTCGAGAAGAACGCCGAGGGAAAAATTCCAGACAATCCCACCGTAACCTGCGAGAAAGGGCTCTCTTGCCAACCTCTCAAGAACGTCCAGATGCCGTCGAAAATTTCCATCCCAGAGCTTGGACTCCACGTCCAAAAAGGGGATTCCCTTAATTATCAGCCCGTCATTGATGATTGGCAAAAGGAACTCGATGCTCTCTATTCTTTCGAAGGCGGATTTATTTTCTCCCAAGAGATGCGCAGCGGGAATATCGGCTATCCCAGTCTTTTCCTTACTGACGCGCAAGTGCGGCTCCACCAACTCACTATCGAAAGGAAAGGAGACGAGGCTCGGTTCTGCTTTAAATCGCCCTGCTTTCCCAAAGAGCCGACGGTGAGCACATAACCATGAAGCGGAAAGGCGCCCTCCTTCTCATCCTCGTCTTCGAGCTGCTTATCGGAGCGACAGTGAGCATCCTCATGCTCGCGGCTGCTTCCCAGTGGGGAACAGGGGAGGCGGTGAAGAGGAAAATCATCGCGCAGGATCTGGGCCTGCTCATCGCGCAGCTTGAAAGCGAAACTCTGCCGACGACCATCGCCTATCCGCGCGACCTTTCTACTTATGTGCTGCAAGTCAAAGGATCCTGCGTGAGCATAGGCGCGCATCTCCAGGATCCTGCACCGGCAAAGTGGTGCTTCCCGGCTTCCTCGCTCGTCGACGAAGGCCAGCTCATCCGTCCAAAAAGCGTCTTTCTCATCTCTGACGGCATGGGCATCACGCTTTCGGACAAGAAAAAAGAGTTCCTTGCGCCGACGTGCCCGAAAGGGACGCTCTCGGGGAACGTTCTTGTCTCGCCTGACTTTACTGGCTTGAATGAGGCGCAAATCGAGGCGCTCAACCGGGCAAGGCTCGCCTTCGAGACCGCTCTTGGAGAGCGCGCTGTTTCTGAAATGGCGGAGCCAGAGAGCTTCGGGAGCACGCGGAAAGTCTCGAGAACAGCGGAGCATACGCTTGTGCTTCGGCTCTCCTCTCGCGCCGCAGGAGTGCGCGCCCACGCTCCTGCCGCGGAAGTGGATCTCGCCTGCAACGCGCTTTCGATAGCGGAAGGAACGCTCCTTCCCGGAGAGCAGCTCATCCTTGAACTTCCCGCGACGCCGACCAGCGAGCTTGGCGCCGCTCTCGGAAGGGGGGCGAAACATGCGTTTCCTTAACAAGAAGGCGCAGGAAGGCGGAGTGCCGGGCGATAAAGTTCCGTGGACGCTCATCTTGCTTTTCTACCTTCCCTTGCTCTTCTTTGCCTTGCTCTACCTCGTCAACCTGGAGACGCAGTCGCGAACGTATGTCCCGCCGGCGCTTAAAGAATTCCAACTTACGCAAAAATTCACCTCTGGCCCTGAATGCTTCGTTGTCCTGGACAGCATCTCCGGGCCGCAAGCAGGCCTGATCGATGCTTCGCGGTTCACTGCAGAGCGCCTGCGAAGCTGCTATCCGGCGACGAAGACAGAGCTGGCCGTGCGGCTTACGCTCTCCTCCCCACAACAGACGCTGCAAAGCGCAAACTGGAGGGAGGATGGCGGTGTGCTCAAGCGCCTCGCGCCAAAGACGGTGCATGTCAAAGACAGCGCCGGAGTCCACGATGCAACGCTCACCTTAGAACTGCAGGGAGGAACCACATGAGGGGAAAGAAGGGCACCTTTGATGACTGGGCGGACGCTGTCCTGGCGCTCATCATCCTTTTCATCTTCGTCTGGTCGCAGGTAGTGAGCACAGATGCCGTGAAGCGGGCGAAAGACCGGCATACGCTCGAGCTCAAGGCGACGGCTGAAGAGAATGAACGGTTGCTTACGTATTTGCAGACACCGGCGAACGAATGCCTGCTCGCGAATTTAGGCCAAGACCCAGAAAATGCCGCAGAACAGTTAAGGGAGCAGCAATTGACGAACGCGGATCTCATCTATCTCATCGCCGATGGCGGGCCGAGGCGGAGCTTCGACGGTCTCGACCTCGCAAAGATGTATGTGCCTGAATCCGACGCGAGGCAGACGGAGCTTGACAAGAGCTATTTCGCAAACGGACAGGCATACGCGACTCTCGCCCATTCTTGGGGAGAGTGCGTGACCACGCAGCTTCCAGGATTCAGCCCGCGTCTCATCCTAAATAGCGGGCGCACGGAAATCACCACTCAGGACAGTGACGAGGCAGCGCCGAAGTCTCGGCTCCAGGTCGCACAAGCAGAACTGCCTGGGCCGCATAACAGCGCGATTCTTGTGCGGCTCTACAAGGTGGAATCATGAAAAAGGCGACGCTCTGGTTCACGATGTCGGCCATCGGCCTGGTGATCGGAATCCTCGCCTTCCGCTATTATCTGTCCCTGTCCCTCGACCTTCAGAAGCCGCATTATTTTCCAGATCTGCTCGAAGAAAGCGCTAAGGCAGACTACCAGAAGAGCAGCTTTTCCGCGTATCTCGCCCAAGCAGCTAAAGTGTCAGCTTCCGAAGTTGCGTATATCCTCGCTTCCCGGGGAGGATTTGCAGGAGAAGCGCCTTGCGGGCTGTATCAGGGGGCGGCTGTCTGGCAGTCTTCCACAAAAAAGCTTGAGAACTGCAGGCCTGATTTCAAGAAAGAACTTTCCGTAGGCCTTTCCGAGCGGCTTTCTCCCTCCCTGAAACGCTTTGGTTTGCTTCCCTCAGAGCTTCCGCTCTCTTTATCCACCAGCAGGGAGGTTACAATCTCCGGGGTGGCGACGCGCCAGTTCATCTTGCCAGAGCCGCCCGAGCAGAAGCCAGAATTCGATGCCTATGTCCTCACCGCCTATGCCAATGTAAAATGCGACGACGTGTCACTCAACCGGGATTTCGACGTGAAGATGTCTGACACGTACTCCACCTCCGGCGCGCAGCACCTTTTCGCCGACCTTGTCCTCAATGAGAACAGCGCGACGCACACGAGCTTCTACAAGGAGACCAACCCCCACGGCATTGTCGAGGAGCAGTTCATCGGAACACAGATTTCCGAATATTGCCCGGCGCTCAAGGTGAACAAAGTGTACAATCTCGAGCTGGCAACCATCAAAGAGGGAGAAGAAACCTGCAAAGTCTCGACGCTTCGGGAGGGCGGTGATTTTGAGGGCTCTGATCTTGTCACCTGGGGCTATAATACTGATGCAAACAAAGATGGGAAGGAGGATGAGAGCTGCGCGGATTCGCCGACGTATCTCGAATGCCCCGGCGTCAGAGCCTTTTTCTGCGGCACGACAGGATATGTGAGCCTCACCAGCAATCCCCTCAGGTTCCCTCTCTGGGAGCCCATCGAATCGAACAACGAATACGCTGAGCAAACCTTCGTCCGCGTGTGGCAAGGCGATGAGCCGAAGGAGGCGCGGCCCTTTGAGTCTTATTTACACGCAAAGACAACCGTGATGTTCTCTGTTGATTTTGAGCCTTCCCTGACAGCGGCCTCACAGTCCACTACGCGGGAAAGCTTCTGGGGCGGCTATGAATATCACGGCTTCGCAGGCGGGGCGCGGGCGCCTTCCGAGCAGCACGTGATGAAGCTCTACCGGCCCTCATTTGCCGTCTTGCTTCCCTATGATGCTTCCGATTACGAGAAAATCTCTGATGCGGTCGGTACGCTCACGGCAGCCTGCGAGCAGAACGAAGATGCTCATGCCTGCACTTCTGAACAGATGGGGGAGCTGTCCAAGGACGGCCTTACTTGGACGCTGGAGCCGGCGCCGACTGAGGGCGCTGAGGAACGGACGGTTGTCCTGCGCGTCGCTTCTTCCCAGACGTTGTTTCCAAGGCGAGAGCCGCTTGCCTATCGGGTGGCTGTGTATCTTCCTCTTTCGCCACAGCTTTCTGAAACTTTTATAAATTAGCCAAGGATTCTGTGCTTTATGAAGCTCGCTTACGAGGAGATGCTTGCCGCCATCTGCGAGAAATCGAAGCTTCCCAAAGAAGAAGTAGAGGCGCGGATCAAGGCGAAGATGGACCAGCTCGTAGGCCTTATCTCTAAAGAGGGAGCGTGCCACATCATCGCCAACGAGGCGGGGGTGAGTTTGCAGGAAGCCATCAAGATCGGGAGCATCAAGCTTAAGGATCTCCGGCAGGGAATGAGGGATATTGAGACCGCTGGAGCGGTGACCGGGACTTTCGAGCCCAAGGAGTTCAAGCGGCAAGACGGGAGCGTGGGAAAAGTGGCGAGTATCCTCATTGCGGATGAAACCGCCAGGGCGCGCATCGTGCTCTGGAACGATTCGGTGGAGAAACTGAAGGAAGCCAGCCCTGGCATTGTGGTGAAGATCCAGAATCCTTTCATCAAGCAAAACCAGTATGGATTGGAGCTGCACCATAATTCCGACACCAAGCTCATTTTCAACCCAAGCGATGTCACCATCGCATCCCAAGCAGCTTCACGAAAGACAATCGCTGAGCTTGCTCCCGGGCAGGTGAGCGAAATCCTCGGAACTATTGTTCAAGCCTTCGAGCCGCGCTATTTTGAAGTGTGCCCTTCCTGCGGGAGGCGGGCGCGATTACGAGAGGGAGCGCATGCCTGCGACAGCCACGGCCCTGTGTCGCCGGAATACAGCTACGTGCTGAACTGCGTCTTGGATGACGGCACAGCCACGATCCGCGGGGTGCTCTTCGGCAAGCAGGCGGAGGCGCTCCTTGGCCTGCAGCACCACCAGATGCTCACGTTCAGGCAGGCGCCTGCGGAATTCCAAGCGGTGAAAGACAAATTGCTGGGCAAAATCGTCAAGATTTCCGGCAGCGTAAGCAAGAACGACATGTTCGACAGGCTCGAGCTGGTGGCGCAGAGCGTTGACGCAGAGCCGAGCGCGAAAGCTGAGCTGGCGCGGCTCGAACGACAGGCTTCATGAGATTTTACACGCATCTTCTCTTTGGTTTGCTCGTTGGAAAATGGATCGCTTCATTCTTAAATTTTCATTGGATATTTTTCATCTGGGTCTCCATATTTTCGCTGCTGCCGGATATTGACGAACCTTCAAGCTTCCTCGGAAGGAGGCTGCCTTTCCTGTCGAAGCCTTTCCGGTTCTTCTTCGGCCACCGCCAGCTTTTCCATTCCCTTTTGCTTCTCTTTCCTGTCTTCCTCTTCCTTGCGATTTTTCCGATGGCCGCTATCGCGTTCCTCTGCGGGGCACTGTCACATCTCTTCCTTGACGCATTGACGAAAGAAGGCATCCAGCCGCTCTATCCGCTGAAATGGAAATTAAATGGGATGTTCAAGACAGGAGGGATAGCGGAGCATGTGATTCTGGCGGGATGCGTCGTTGGGCTGGCTGTTTAAGAACAGAAATTTTACCTTGAACTGGAAACTCCTTTTCTTGCCTTATTTATATACTTTTCAGAAAATAGGGCCAAAACCCGGAAATCTTCCGGATTTGTCTCGTGAGGGCATATTAAGGGGGAGCACTGGACACTGGACATCGCCGCGCGCGTGCGGCGCTTATAAACAAGCTTCCCCAGCTGTGAGATGCTGAAAAGCACCCTCACTTCCCGGGATGGAAGCCGCCGATTCCCAACCCACGAGCGGCCCCTACCCCACGGAAGCTTGAAACAAGACGCGAACAGCAAGAGGAGAGAACATGGACCCTGAAAAGAAATTCGCAACAGGCGCGATTAGCGCCACCGTATGGAAGAACACCGGCAAAACCAAGGCAGGAGAGGAGACTTCTTACCGGACAGTCACCCTGCAGCGCAGCTACAAGGACAAGAGCGATCAGTGGCAGCACACCAGCAGCTTCCGCACCTCTGACCTGCCCAAGGCGACACTCGTGCTCAACAAAGCGTACGAGTACCTCCTTCTGGGAGGGGAAGAGGAAGAAGAGGCCGTGCTGTAAGATTTATTAAGAGGAGGAGCATCCCATGGACCAAGAGCTAGACATTCCTAAGAGCATGAAAGACACCCAAACACTTGAAGACCTACCGGGCGTGGGAGCAGCCACGGTCGACAAGCTGGCAGCGGCCGGCTTCGGCGACTTAATGGCCGTAGCCGTGGCCACTCCAGGAGAGATCATGGACGCCACAGGCATGACAGAAGCTGTGGCGAAGAAGGCGATCCATGCTGCGCGGGAAATGCTCGACATGGGCTTCTCCTCCGGCATCGACATCTACGAGAAGCGCAAGAACGTGCTGCGCATCACTTCAGGAAGCAAGGAGCTGGACAAGCTGCTCAACGGCGGCTTCGAGACAACCGGGATCACGGAAACGTACGGCGCATACGGCTCGGGCAAGTCGCAGATCGGCCACGCCCTTGCGGTGCGGGCGCAATTGCCCCCTGAGAAAGGCGGGCTTGGCGGCATCGTTGTCTACATCGACACAGAATCGACCTTCAGGCCTGAAAGGATCATCGAGATCGCCAACGGGCTGAAGCTTGATCCTGATGAAGTTCTGCGCAACATCAAGGTCGCGCGAGCGTACAACTCCGACCACCAGATGCTGCTGGCGGAGAAGATCGAGGACCTCATCAAGAAGGACGGCCTGAACGTCAAGCTGGTGATCGTCGATTCTTTGACGTCGCATTTCAGGGCGGAATATGTCGGCCGGGGCACGCTTGCGGGAAGGCAGCAGAAGCTGAACAAGCACATGCATGTGCTGTCGAAGCTGGCGGACATGTACAACCTCTGTGTGTACGTCACCAACCAAGTCATGGCCAAGCCTGATATGTTCTTCGGAGACCCGACAGAGGCGATCGGCGGCCACATCGTCGGCCATAATTCCCAGACCAGGATTTACTTGAGAAAGGGAAAGAAAGGGACGCGGGTGGCGAAGCTGGTGGACTCTCCCTACCTGCCTGACGGCGAGTGCGGCTTCATGATTACGCTGAACGGCGTAGAGGACATCTGAGCTGGTTTTTTTCTTTTTTCTTATGGCTTCACCTGTTTCTCCGGAACCTATTTATATTAGTAAGTCATACCTTACTCCGGTGATTCCCATGGAGTACGCTATTGCTAAAGTGAGCACGAAAGGGCAGATTGTGATTCCGACTTCGATGCGGGATGATATCAAAGCAGGAGACGAATTCCTGATTGTTAAAGATTCCGAGCGTCTTGTCTTCAAGAATCTCAAGAAGGTCGCCAAGGACTTGAAGGATGATCTTGAATTTGCCAGGAGAACAGAGGAAGCTTGGAAGCGCTTCGAAGCTGGGAAGTTCAAGAGCATGGAGGCCGATGAATTCCTCAAGGAGTTGAAAAAGTGGTGAGGGTTTTCTTCGAGGGTGCATTCGAAAAAACGCTTTCTAAGATACGAGATGGAACCTTCAAGATCCGTGTAAAGAAGCAAATCGAAAAAATTGTCATAAATCCGGAAATCGGCAAGCCCATGCGCTACGACCACAAGGGAACCCGAGAATTATACGTCGAGCCTTATCGTCTTTCCTACTCGTGGATTCCAGAGACGCAGGCAATTGTTTTTCTAGATCTCTACCATAAAGATGAGCAGTAATCTTAGCGAATACTCACGTCTGAGACCTTTCTTATGATCAGCGTCTTGCCCTTGGGGATGAACATTATTCTTGTCACCCGTAATCTGCAGCACTTCAGGCGCTACTCAAAGATTATTGAACCCAAACTTCCTCGCGAGCTCTGACTGGGTCATTGTCTTGAGCTCTTTTTGGCGCCGCCTCTTCTCTGCTGGCGAAAGCTCTCTTCCGGATCCGCGGACCTTGCGAAGTATCTTTAATATCTCTTCGTCAACGGGCGTGAGCGTGAGCGAACCATTATAGGACGAGAAGAGAACTTTTTTCCCTTCCTCGAGGCCCATTTCTTCACGGATCGTTCTTGGAATGCATATTTGGCCCCTTGAACTCATCGTACCCATTTCTGTTGACATGCGTTCACCATCTTATTAGTAAGATGTATCTTATATTTAAAGCTTCTCCCCAATGAGTCCATCCCTTCTCATCTTTTCCAGAATCTTCTTTATGTCCTTCTTCTGGAACCGTTTCTTGACTTCCTTCTTGTCGATGTTTCCCCCCTCAAGCATTCGTCTCAAGACCCATCCCCGGACTTCCCGATCCGAGCCCCCGAACTTCCCTTGCTGTGAGAGCGACTTGATGTTGGTTTTCCTGGCGGTCGCTTGCATCGCGCCATAGTCCATCAACGCATTATGCCAGATTCTTGATTTTCCTTTGGGAACGCAGGATAAGGCGATTCTTTTCAGATGGTCGCTGCTTATCGTTTCCTTCAGGCCAAGCTCGTGGATGAGAACTCTTCGGATATTCGTGTCCACGACAGCGATTTCCTCATTAAAGGAGAAGGCAAGGATCGCGGAAGCCGTATACGGGCCGATACCTTTTATTCTGATTAATTCCTCGTAGGTTTGTGGAAATCCTTTGGACAGCATCTGGCTCGCTTCCCACAAGCGCAAGGCCCTGCTATTGTAGCCGAGGCCCATCCAGAGCTTCAGGACATCTTCTTTTGAGGCCCTTGACAAAGCCTTCGCAGTCGGCCAGCGCTTTATCCATCGCTCATAATACGGGATCACTCTGTCCACCTGCGTCTGCTGGAGCATGATTTCCGAGACGAGAATTTTATAAGGATCCGTTGTCTTTCTCCAGGGCAAGTCTCTTCCTTTTTTCTCGTAGAACGAGAGGATTCTCCTCTGGAAAGCCCTGATGCCGCGCATACCATAAAGCATAAAAGCCGAGCGCTTTTATGGCTTTCCATGGATTCCTACTTGCAGATTGTCCGCGAAATCCTCGAAAAAGGAGAGCCCAAGAAGGACAGGACCGGGGTTGGGACAAAGGCTATCTTCGGGGTGAAGTTCGAGCATGACATGGGCTCGGGCTTTCCCTTGTTGACGACCAAGAAGATGCCTTTCCGGCTCATCGCGTCAGAGCTTGAGTTCTTCATCAAGGGGCTCACAGACAAGGCCTGGCTGCAGGAACGGAACAACCATATCTGGGACGAATGGTGCTCTCCTGTCAAGGTTCCGTACGGGCATGACGAGGCCACGAAGAAAAAGATGCTGGAGGAGAAGGATCTTGGCCCCGTCTATGGCTTTCAATGGAGGCATTTTGGCGCTTCCTATATTGACGAGCATGCTGATTACAAAGGAAAGGGCTTTGATCAGCTGAAGGAGTTGGTTCACTTACTGAAAACAGACCCTTCAAGCAGGAGGATGATTCTTTCAGCGTGGAATCCAGTTGACCAAGGCAAGATGGCCCTGCCGCCGTGCCATTATGCGATCCAAGTAACAGTGCTCGGCGGGAAACTGAATCTGCTCTGGCACCAGAGGAGCGTGGACACGATGCTTGGATTGCCATTTAATATCGCTTCTTACGGACTCCTCCTTCACTTGCTCGCGAGAGAGGCAAAGCTGCGAGAAGGAAAGCTCGTCGGATTCCTCGGCGATGTGCACATTTACGACAATCACGTTGAAGGCGCAAAGGCGCAACTGACACGGGCTCCCAAAAAACTCCCAAAAATCTCAACACAAAGCTTCACGTCCATCTTCGACTGGAAATACACCGACAGCCAGGTAGAGGGATACGAGAGCCATCCTGCGCTCAAGTTTCCCATTGCGGTGTAGCATGGAAATCATCGCTGTCGCGGCAATGACAGAGAAGGGCCGAGTGATCGGCAAAGACAACAGGCTGCCGTGGAATATCCCAGATGAATTGCAGCACTTCCGCAAGATTACGCTTGATGGAATGGTGATTATGGGGAGGAAAACCTGGGACTCGATCAAAAGGCCGATGCCTAAACGACATAACATCGTCGTCTCTTCCTCTATGAATCCTGTTCTTGGAATTCAAGTGTGCCGTAGCTTGGAAGAGGCGATTTCCGAGGCGAAAAAAATTGGGAAACCGATTTATGTGATCGGGGGAAGAACAATCTATCAAGAGGCGCTGCAGAAAAAGATGCTCGACAAGATGTATTTGTCATTCATCAAGAAGGAATACGAAGGAGACACTCTCTTTCCTGACTGGAATCCTCAAGAATGGGAACTTGAGAAAGAAGAGGAGCATCCGGAATGGACGTTTAAAATCTTTAGACGCACCTAAGGTCGAGCGCTGTGGCATCTGCAATTTCCACTTCCCGCGTCGAGCCGATCTCGCAGAAACCCGGAACAACGACCTGCTTGTAGGCATAATTCCTTCCCAGCATCACGTCGTGCTTGCCTTGCTCTGTGATGAGGACTTTTCCCTTCCAGCCCTTCCATTTCTGGTTGTTTTCTAGGGCAACTTCGCGGAAAAGCTCAGTCAGCCGGCGGGTGCGATCCTTGAGGATGGCACCCGGAAGCTGCTTCATCCTTGCAGCCGGAGTTCCTTCTCGCGGCCAGAAGCGGGAGATGTTGATGACGTCTGGCTTTGTGTCCTTCACCAAGCTGAGCGTCTCTTGGAAATCCTCTTCTGTTTCCGTCGGGAAGCCGCAGATGAGGTCGGTGGAAATTGTAAGATTTGGAAGCTTCTCCTTTAACTTCTTCACCAGCATGCGATAGTCTTCAACCGTATAGCCTCTTCTCATCGCCTCCAGGACACGATTGGAGCCCGTCTGCACCGGGATGTGGATGAACTGGTACATCTTCGGATGGCTGAACACCTCGATGATGCCGTCAGCGAGATCCTTCATGTGATCCGGGTTGCCCATGCCGAATCTTACTCTGAATTCCCGCGGAATTGTGAGGATTTTTCTCAGGAGCTCCACCATGTTCGTGCCGATGTCTCTCCCATAAGCGCCGTTGTCCTGCGACGTGAGCCAGATCTCCTTCGCGCCGTCCTCGACAGCCTTGCTGATGTGGCGGACGATGTCTTCCGGCCTGTAGGAATAGAGATTGCCCCTCGCCAGTTTTGTCTTGCAGAAGGAGCAGGCGCTCAAACACCCTTGAGAGATGGGGACGATCTCGACGACGCTGTTCTTCCTTGTCTTGGGCAGGTTGAGCCGCGGGCGGTTCTCCCGTTGGAGAAGGGAGACAAGATTTCCTTCCAGCGTCTCATTAACAACCTGGGCGATCTTGTCCACTTGATACGTGCCGATCATCGAATGATTGGCCCACTCACTTCTTCGCTTTTCGGATTGTGGGATGCAGCCAGCTAGAATCACTTTCTTATTTTTCTGCTCTAATTGCTTTAACTTTTTTCGAAAATAGGTTTCCGTTTTTCCTTTCACAGTACACGAATTCATTACAATGATATCTGCGTCTTCCTCCTTATCTGTTAGGAAATAGCCAGCCTGCAGGACATGGCCTTCCATGATCTCGGTGTCGGCGAGATTGGCGGAACAGCCCTGCGTGATGAAGTGGACTTTGGGCATACTATCTTAGAATTTCTTCAAGCATTTAAAATTAACTCAGCCGGTCGAGGTTGCCCATTCAGAACAGCCTCCCGTGGATAGCTTCTTTCTTCCAGGGCTTGTTTCGCGCGAGTGCCTTGCCTTCCTCGTCGACCATGCGGAAGACGCTTGCTATCTTCTTCGGCTCTTCAGCCACGATGCGCTCCATCACTCTGACCAAGGCCTTTTCCGTCTTCTTGTCAAGGAGGTCGATCTTGACTTTACCGCAAGCGCGGCCGAACAGGTTGGCAGGAAGGTATGCGATGCTATTGGCCTCGATTTTGCGGAAAAGCGATCCCCATCCGGCTTCTTTTTTATACGATTTCATGAACTCGCGGATGCCCCGATAATAGCGCTTCCTGAGCGGCCAGTTGATGACAGCAGAGCTTACCATTGCGGAGAAAAACACCGCGAGATCCTGCGCCGGGTCGCCGTAGTAAGACACTTCATGATCGATGATAAAAAAATCGTTGCCCTTTACTAAGATGTTCTTGGGAAGAAGATCTCCCTGGATGAAGCAGAGCCGATTCTTCTCCAGCTTTTCCATGCACCTTTTTGCCAGCTCACGCATCTTTGGACTCTTGGCGCTTTCGGCCATGTCCTTATAATAGAGCCCGATCTTCAGCATCCGGAATCCGCCAGTCATGGGAAACGCTGTTTTCAGCCGGCTCTTGCCTCGAGTTTTCCCATGGAGACGGCCATAGGTTGTGCCCAGCCGTCTGAGGAGCGGCACATCAACTTTTCCGCGCATCAGCTGAAAGGTGAGCATCTCCGCGCCCTCGCCCACGGCTTCCATGACGAGCAGGAAGCGCTTCTTGTCAAGGAGCAAAGGCTTCGGCGCGTACGGCAATCCCAGGGCTCTCCACAGCTTGAGTGCATCATACTCAGTCACAACCCTGTCTTGTGGCATCCTGAACTTGCGATTGAACTTCATCACCGGCTCTGCCTGCTTCAGTACCACCGCCCTTTTGCTGCTTCTAGTAGTCTGACAAGTTAGTCATGAAACGTAATGCTCTGAGAGCTTTTCGTCTGCTTCTTGTCGAGTGAATAGCCAATTTATGTTCACTCGCTTTTC
>JAGVXW010000061.1 GCA_018303575.1 Candidatus Woesearchaeota archaeon | reverse complement strand
AGCCGACACAACCTGCCAGGGGTGCGGCGGGGCGATGCGGGTGCTCAGGCGCGAGCAGATCGCCGACACCGCTTATACGTTCATGCGCTGCGAGAGCTGCAAGCGCGAGATAGCGAGACGAGAGGAAGACTGATGGAAAAGAGCCTGCAGGGGGTGGCCGCGGAGGGCGCAAGAAGGTGCCCGGAATGCGGGTCCACTGACCTTGTAAAGCGGGATAATGAAATCTACTGCAACAAGTGCGGTCTCTGCATCGAGTGAGCGCCGGAAACCTATTTAAAGACTCTTCTCCCATCGGCTTTCATGCGCGTCTCGGTCGCTTCTTCAGGCTCTTCTGAGGATAGATACCATGCCGAACTCCTGAAAGGGCTCTTGGTCAAGGCCGGATGCGCGCTTTCGCCTGATGGAATTAGGGTGCTGGCGGCTTCTGGGCTCGCCTGTCTGCCTTTGCTGACGCAGGAAAAGACCCTTTTGGTCGGAACCTTCTCCAAGGCAGACATGGAGAACATACGTGAAAAGAGCGAGGAAGTGGCTTTCCTGAGCGCGCATAATCTGCCACAAATCGTTGATGCTGTTGAGAACTTGAGCCATGGGATCCTCCTTGATGTCCTGACTGAAACAAAAGAGGCTGTGTTCGACCTCCCGAGGATACGGGAGAACCCGGCGATCGGATTGCTGAAAATACAGCATACGCATTTGGGCACGTGGATCTCGCACCCTATCGAAGTGGTGATGAGTGAAGCGAAAAATGCTATTGCTGACGGATGCAAAGAACTCGTCCTTATCGGCGACGCGATCCGCTATGGGACGGAAAAGATCTGGCGCTCCTCGCTTCCCGACATCCTGAAGGAGCTTGCGGACATCTCTGGAGACTTCAAGGTGCGGCTGGAAAGCTGCAACGCGAAGGACCTCAAGCCGGTCATGGACGAAATCATGCAGTGGATGCAGCAGGACAAAGCCTACAAGCATCTCCATATCCCCCTGCTCTCAGGAAGCAACGATCTCCTGCAGCAGATGGGAAAGCAGCACTCGGTTGAAGATGCCAAGGCGCTGGCCCACCGCTTCAAGAGCGAGTTTGGAAGAGGAACGTTTTCAACGGAATTCGTGGTTGGCTTCGGGGACGAGACCGTGGCGCAGTTCAATGACTCCCTTGAAGTCTTGGGCGAGCTGAGGCCTGAGATGGTGGCAGTGGAGCAAGCTTCAACGGGAAAGATCATCGACGACCGGGTTCGCATCATCATGAGCAATTTCCACCATATCCTCCGCATGAACAACGAGAAATGGCTGGGCTGGCAGGGCGACATCACGCTCTTTGAGAAGGGAGAGCGGGATGAATGGGTGGGGAGGAATTTCGCGTGGAAGCCCATTAATGTTAAAGGGAGCTTCATGCCTGGGGATCGGGTTCATGTTCAGATCAACGCTATTATCGGAGATAGCATCAGGGGAGAAGTCTTAAGATAACGAAAAACGCACTTATCCCCGAGCTAAAGCTCGGGGTATTCAATCGTGCGTTTTTCGGGATTGTAGAAGTCGGACTAAAGTCCGGGGTATTGAACCCGACTTCTACAATAAGAAAAAAGAGAAAAGACCGGAGCTAATGCTCCGCGAAGCCCCTGTCCGGGATGCCGAGCGCGCGGTTCGTCTTAAGAATGCTCTCCTCCGCGCCCATGGTGTTCATCATGCAGCGGATGGCGTCGATGTTCTCGCAGATGACGTCGCTCTCCTGGTGGATGGCCTGGATCCAGAGCAGCTTGTTGCCGACGCAGCCGACCGCTTCCTTCCAGATGCAGATCTCCGGCATGTCGCCGCGGGGCGCGCCGATGTCCTTCGCCAGCTCCATGATCTCGGCAGTGCTCTTCACCTGGCTTTCATTATAAACAACGCGAATCCTGGTCGTGTTATTGAACAATTCCACGGCTTCCTCAACTGTGGGCGTCCTCTTGCATTCGCAGGTTACGGTATGCACGTGCATGAGCGTCGTGCTGACAGACATGGCTGTGGTGAAAATTGCAATCTTGGGAAGCACAGACTGCACGTCCGGGCCATGATGCGAAGGCAGCTCCAGGACAGGGACGATGGCGTTGATTGGCCCGGAATCCGTGTCCCAGGGATCCGCGCCCCTCCTCACCATCGTCGCGTAGACTTCCTTGATCCCGAATTTAGTATCTACGGCATGGAGCGTCCTGCACAGCCCTGTTGTGTTGCAGCTCACGACTCTTACGAACTGCTTTCCTTTGCACGCATCGTAATTGCACTGCGCGACGAAGCTCGCTTCAGCCACCTTGGCCTTTTCCCCGCCCTGGAAGATGGCCTTGAGCTTGCGCGGGATATAATAGGTCTCCTTGTTGGCAGCGCCCACCTTCTTAGGAGCGGTGTCAACGATAATATCCACTTTGGAGAGCAGGTCTTCGATAGTTCCGGCGATGTTGATGCCGGGCTTTCCGTCGAGCTCATGGCCGGGCACGACGTAAATAGGGATGCCTTTCCGGTGCGCTGTCCGGATCTTCCAGTTGTACGTGCGGCCCGTCACTCCTACGAGCTCCATGTCGTCCTGAAGCATGATCGCGTCAGCAACGCGCTTTCCGATCGTGCCATATCCAACTATCCCCACTTTTATTTTTTTCATAAGGTTCACTCCATGTTCACGGCATATTTCCCTTCGGTAGCCAGACTGTTAAGCTTCAACCTGTGGAAGAAAATCTGCTGCGCCTTCTTCACGTTTTCCTCTTTTCCTGCCCAGGCCTTCATCGCCGGATCCTGCAGCGCCCTGGCATAAGAGAAGCTCAGGTTCCAGGGCTGCGGATGCTTGTTCATGAGATTGAGGTGGATCGTCGCTTGTTCCGGAGTCTGGCCTCCGGATAGGAAATTGATCGTCGGGACCTCGCTTGGGACGGATTTCTTGAGCACCTTTAATGTCTCCTCCGCGACCTGCTCAGGCGAGGATTTTTGCGGGCAGTCTTTCCCAGACAGCACCATGCTGGGCTTGAGGATGATGAGCTTCACATTCACAAGATTGCGTTTCAGCGCGGAGAACACTTCCCTGAGAACCGCCTCTGAAACCACAGCGCACCTTTCTATTGTATGGTTGCCGTCAAGCAGCACTTCCGGCTCAACAATCGGGACGATGCCAAGTGATTGGCAGATCGCGGCGTATCTTGCGAGCACTTCGGCGTTTGTTGAGATGGCGAGAGGGGAGGGAAGTTTGCCAGTGATTTTGTAGACTGCCCTCCATTTGGCGAATTTCGCGCCGAGCTTCTTGTATTCCGCGAGCCGTTCTGGCAGGCCATCGAGCCCCTGCGTCACTTCTTCGTCTTCTGTGAAAGGAATCTTGACCAATCCTTTGTCTACCTTGATCCCTGGGAGAATGCCTTTCTTGGATAGATACGAGGGGAAGGGGGTGTCGTCGCTGGCTTTCTGCATCAGCGTCTCTTCATACAAGATAACTCCCGCGAGATGCTTATTCGTATCAGGAGCGGAAAAAAGAAGCTCACGATAGCGCCTTCTGTTCTCTTCCGTAGATTGCACGCCCACAGCTTCCAGGCGCTTCGTCGCGGTCTTCGTGGACTCGTCCGCGGCGAGGATGCCCTTTCCCTTCACGGCGATTGCGACAATGGTAGACTTGAGTTCATCTGTGATAGCCATGCTTACTCAACCCCGAAGAAAAGCCGCGCCTCATCGTATCTGTAGCGGGGCACGGTCTTCAGCTCGCCGAGAGCCGTCTTCATATCCTTTGAGACAATCTCTGTGCCTTGCAGGCAGGCAATCTTTCCGAATTCCCCTTTTTCTACCATATTGGCGGCATGCACGCCCAGCCGCGTGCCCAGCACCCGGTCAAAGGCAGTCGGATGGCCGGCGCGCTGGAGGTGGCCGAGCACGACATGCCGCGCTTCCTTCCCGGTCAGCTTCTCTATTTCCCTTGCCAGGCGCTCTCCGATGCCGCCCAGCCTGACATGGTCGAAGGCATCTTTTTCCGCCACTTGGGTGATATGCTCCCCTTCCAAGGGATGGGCGCCTTCAGAGACAGCGATCATCGTGTAGTGCTTTCCCTGCGACTCCCTCCGCCTGATGATCTTGCAGATCTCGTTGAGGTCATAAGGATATTCCGGGAGAAGGATGATGTGCGCGCCGCCGGCCATGCCCGCATGCAGGGTGAGCCAGCCCGCGTGGCGGCCCATCACTTCCACGATCATGACACGATCATGGCTCTGGGCTGTGGTATGGAGCCGGTCAATGGCTTCTGCGGCGATATTCACCGAAGTGTCGAAGCCGAACGTGTAATCGGTCGCATTAACATCATTGTCAATCGTTTTCGGCACCCCGACAACTTTCATGCCGTCCTGATGCAGCTTCCAGGCCACGCCTAAGGTATCTTCTCCGCCGATCGCGATCAGATACTGGCAGTTGAATTTCTTGAGCGTCGCCTTCACTTGTTCCACTCCATTCGGGAGCTTATAGGGATTGGTGCGGCTCGTGCCTAGAATGGTGCCGCCGAGCATATGGATGTCCTCCACCTCGTCCAAGTCGAGCGGATGATGCTCACCTTCGCCCAGGAGCCCGGCCCAGCCCTTCCTGAAGCCGAGAACGTCATAGCCCAAAGAAATCGCGCGCACGACAATGCCCCGGATCACTGCATTCAGTGCAGGAGCATCGCCGCCGCCAGTCACCACCGCAATCTGTTTTTTTCTGGCTCCGCTGACGGCCATCTGTCCACCGTTGTGCCGGCAGAATCTAAGATTTATAAAGGTTATTGATGCTTTCTCAGGACGCTGGTCGGGCGGGGGTTGCCCCCTTCGGGGTGCCCGACGAGGGCTTCGCAGAAGCCCGACAGCTGTCCTAAAAACGTTCTGAGATCCTGGTTGGATAGCTCCAGCTTTGACCTTCCCTTGTTGGAAATCTTTAAAAAGAGCCTTTTCCGGGCTTGTCTGGGGTGAACCTTATGAACTATCTGGCAATTCTGGCGAGCGCCGTGGCGAGCATGGCGCTGGGATGGCTCTGGTTTGGGCCGCTGTTTGGCAAGCTTTGGCTAAAGGGCATGAAATTTGAGTCCAAGAAGATGGACGAGATGAAGAAAGGGGCGGCGAAGAGCTACGTTGGCATGGTCGTGGCCACGCTGCTGACCTTTTTCGTGCTGGCGAAGCTCTTTGACACGTTCGCGATTGCCAGCGCCGCAAGCGCGCTGATGCTGGCGTTCTGGATCTGGCTCGGCTTCGTGCTCACCGTGCTTTTCGGCGCAGTGCTCTGGGAAGGGAAAAGCTCGACGGTGTTCCTGATCAACGCCGCGTATTACCTGGTGAACCTGCTTTTGGGCGCGTGGATTCTCACGCTGTTCTGAGCATGAAGCTTTTCCAAGCCGAGGCGGTGCTTCCCACGAAATATTACGGGAAGTTCCGGCTCTTTGTTTTCCGCTCGTCTGACGGCAAGGAGCATGCGGCGCTTGTATTAGGAAAAGTGGCCGGGAAGAAGAACGTCCTGACGCGATTGCATTCAGAGTGCCTCACGGGCGATGTCTTCCATAGCCTGCGCTGCGACTGCGGCCAGCAGCTTGAAAAATCGCTGAAGCAGATCCGGAAGAAAGGAGTAGGGGTTCTGTTGTATCTGCGGCAGGAAGGCCGGGGCATCGGACTCCTCAACAAGATCCGCGCATACAAATTGCAGGAAGGCGGCATGGACACGGTTGAAGCCAACGTGCACCTCGGCTTTGAGCCCGATTTGCGCGATTACAGGGTTGCGGCGACTATCCTAAAACAATTGGGCATCCGGAGCGTCATTCTCATCACAAACAACCCTGAAAAGATCGCCGGATTGCGCAAGGAAGGCATTCCCGCCAAGCGGTTGCCAAGCAAAGTCAGATCGCACAAGCTCATCAGGCGCTACCTGGCGACGAAAAAGAAGAAGATGGGGCATTT
>JAGVXW010000069.1 GCA_018303575.1 Candidatus Woesearchaeota archaeon | reverse complement strand
GATACGTGCCATGATATATATCAAATATATATTAAATATATAAACTTTTCGATTTTTAAGACTCTACTTTCTAGAAATTAATCAGCTGCGGAGATACTGCATATAAAGCGATTTCGGAATTTGGCTCTCAAAACCGGAAAGTTTCCAGCAAAAGTGAAATTAATGAAACTGGCGCTAATTGCTCTTGGAATGATAAAAGAATCCTCAAAATAAAGAACGCATTTTCTTTTGTATCTCTCTCAAATCCTCTTTTGTCTGTTCGTAATTCATAGAGATAAAGGCATTTAACTGTTCGCTCTGTTTGATCCTCTCTCTTATTTCTGACTTTTCGTGTCTCATATGGATTTTTCGGCGTTTTAACTTTATTAATCTATCTCTTTTTCTTGGCTTTTCTGGGCGAATTATCGTATTCAAACTCTTCTAGGTCCGCAGCTGTGTCGCCTATGTAATTATCAAACATTTTGATTAACTCCTTTTTATCTTTCATACTTGCTTCTAGATAAGTCTCCAACTTAGTGATATGCACTTCTTGCTGATGCTGGGTTCTTTCAAGTTCCTTATACCTACTTTCCATACATATTTTATCAATTGAGAGGGTGGTAAGGATAAACAAAATAGATAGGCCAGTTATAAGAATGACATGCGCATTAAAGTAAATACTGAAAACAAATAACCCTAACTGCTCTAAGGTGTATATGAGGAGGAAAAGCACGTCAAATATGGATTTATTGGCATGAAAAAACGTTCTGAATCGATTATGGAAGACCCAATAATTATGCCCTAGCCGAGTTATCGATTTGAATATCCAGCCGTTAAAAGAGGTCATGCCGAGAATGTTCCAATATTTAATAAATTAGCTATAAAACGCTCAATTATTTAAAAAACTAACTGACGCTAACGTACCTGCTTCCTACTTCAAGAACTGCCTTAGCGTCTCAACAGCGAAAGGGCTCTTCACCCAGACAGCCGCCTCCTGCTCGCTTTCAACGTCGCGCGGCGTGGTGAAGAAAAGGAGATGCTCATCGTCAACCTGGATCATGCGCAAAGGAGTGTCATGGTTGGCGAGCGTCACGTTCCTGGCCTTGTTCTTCAGGGAATCGACAGGGGCATGAATCTTCGCCCCGACTTTCGCCGACTTGCGCAGGAGCTTGTTCTTGCGCTTCGCTCCTTCGGCATCAGTGTGGATGACAATGCTTTTCTTGGCATTCGAGAACAAGTCTTTGAGGAAGAGATTGATGTCATTCTTGCCCGTGATGAGCGTGGACACGTCGCTTTGGTTAAAATGAGTTGAACCCTTCTCGTAGACCTGCTGCAGTTCCGGGAGCAGGCCGGCGGCCTTGAACTCGTCAATCAGGCTCAGCCGGAGCGCCTCTTCTTGCTTCGCCTGCTTCTTGAGCGTGTCCACCACCTCAGTGGGGGGGATAGCGATATACTTGATGGGCCTCCCGAGCTTCTGGAAGACGAAGCCCTTCTTTTCCAGGCTTTCGAGAACGTCATAGCACCTGCTCCGAGGCACAGAGCTCATGTCTGCCAATTCGCCAGCGCTGCAGATGCCCCTGGACAAGAGGGCGGTATAGATGCGGGCCTCGTAGATGTTCAGCCCCATCCTGGATTTGACTTGCTCGATCAGCTTCATACACAGCCCGAATGCCTAAGGCTTTATAAATGTTTCGTTACTTCAAAGTAACAATATTCTGGTTATTGCTCCCTCCTGAAAAGCGGCGCTTCAGGCGGCAATCAGCTGGGGCAGGTAGCGGGCTTCGGCAGCCTTGTAAACGGGGGTAATCGTCTGTCCCGCTTTTATCGGAAATTTGTTTAAATCGGCCTTTCCCTGCCCTGGCTCAATGCCATCTACGAATAAGATGATTTGTCCAGCCATGCCCAAAGCATTCGCATCTTGCGCAAACTCGGAGATGGAGTACAGGTACACTCCTGTCCTCAGCCTGCCGGTTTCCGTATCCACATACGTTGCTACCCTAAATTCGAGCGTATAGTTGGAAAGCGCACGCAAGGCCTCGTAGACATTCGCGTAGTCCCTGTCCGCGACAATCTCTTCCGCGACCCGGAATCCCCGCTGCTCTACCCCGTCGCGGATCCAGGGCATCAACTTTTTCTGCGGGACAAGGGGGGCCGCTTCTTCCGCGATCGGATGCTCGGCGCGGTAGCGCCTCGCTTTCTCAAGATACGCCCCAGCCGGCCTGCACGAGGTGATTTCGGTTTTGTCTTGCTCGTAGCGAACCTTCTCCTCCAATGCTTGCGCCGAAGGAAACAGATTTCGCTCAGCATTCCATTCATGAGGCGGAATCAGGATAGGTTCGGTTTCAGCGACAGACAATCTCATTTCAAGAGGCGCAATCGCGTCAAGTCGTGGTTTTAGCAAAACTTTAGAATCTATGGGAGCAGTACGGGTTTCAGCCTCATACAAGGCATCCGCTATCCTTGTGGGAGAAACCGATGCCGTTGTTTCCCGCGATTTCGTTTCAAGCCGGTATTCAAAATCCGTATCCATGCGTTCAAATATCCTGTTTTCAGGGAGATACCTGAGAAGGTGCCAGATCTGAGGCTCAGATTTTTCTTCTTTTGCAACTTGATATACGATAGCGGCTATCCTTACCATCGGCGCAAGTGACGCGGTATCAATAGGGGGGGTTTCAACTCTAGAAATCGGTAGCTCAGGTTCATGCGATACTGAAGCTGACTGAGAAGAACTCTCTCTGAAATCGGTCAGATGGGGGATTCTTTGATACGGAATCTCGTTTATCGCCTCTTTTTCTCGATACGGCGCTTCTCGTTCCCCGCTTGCTTCTTCCTGCCGATTCACCGGGATGAGGTAGAATATCGGCTCACTGCGCGTTTCCGTCTGGTACAGAATTCTTGGTTCGTCTCGGATGAACGTGTATTCCTGGCTTGAGGCATACGAAAGCGAGAAGGTCGAATAGTGGAGCGATGGCACATATCCATCTGGATTTTTTGTTAAATGATATTCCCGAGGCGCAGCGTCATTTTGAAGCTCTTCACGAATTGAGATCTCCAAAGGGCTTCCATCATTAGGAAGAACCATCCTTTCAAGCGTCAGTTCAGGAAGCGCGATGGCCTCAGTTTCAGCTTCCGGCTCGGTTGCAGCATCAACGGATTCCGGCCTCAAGATGCCGTCGGCGCTCAAAAGCTCGGCGTAGATTGCTTCGGTCACACTCTCCCGTCAAAATCACTATCTTTATAAATATTTAGAGTGGAAAAAAGCCATGATTGTCATCGGCTGCTCGCACGGGAAGCACTTGGCAAGGAAGATAGCGAAAAAGGCAACGTGCGCCTACGGCGAAGTCAGGCAAAGCTTCTTTCCCGACGACGAGCAGCATCTGTTCCTCTACGGCCAGGTCGAAAGGAGAAAGGCGATTCTCGTGCAGTCTTTTTATAACGCCCCGGACAGCTGCCTCATGGAAGTGCTCCTCCTCGCGTGGCAGGCCAGGCAGATGGGCGCAACCTCTGTGGCTTTAATGGCGCCATTCTTCCCTTACATGCGCCAGGACAGGAGCTTCCATTTGGGGGAAGTGAACAGCATCCACGCTCTTGGTCCCGTAATCAGCGCTGTTTTTGATGAGATCTTTATCCTTGATCCCCATCTCCATCGGGAAAAGACTCTTGGCCACATCTTTTCAATCCCGGGCCATCGTCTCACTGCGAATCCCCTCACCGCGAAAGCCATCAAGAGCCTGAAGAATCCATTAATCGTCGGCCCGGACTGGGAGAGCTACAAGTGGGCGCAGAGGACAGCGGAGCTGATTGGCGCCGAGGCCACCATCCTGAGGAAGGAGCGCTTCGGCGCCAGGAGCGTCGACGTGCAGTTCCCCAAAAAGATTCCCGTAAAGGGAAGGCATTGCGTGCTGATCGATGACATGATCTCCACCGGGCACACGTTGTTAGAGACGATAAAGAAACTAAAGAGTTCAGGAGCCAAGAAGATCACCTGCTACGCGGTCCACGGCCTGTTCGTCGAGGGCGCATTGGAAAAGCTGATGAAAACGGGAGCCAGCGTCATCACAACGAACTCTATCCCCAACCCGGCGGGAAAGATTGATGTTTCTGGGCTGTTTGCGGAGAAACTTGGGAAATAATGTCGTCCCAATTTAGAAGTAACAGAAACCTTTATATACAACCGAGGATTTCCACATCTTATGAAACGAGTTGATTGTCTTCATCATCGGTTCTGATTTGTCTAGATTCATCGCTTTCTTCCAGCAAGTGTTTCATGGGTAGCCGCCGCGCTATCCCTCAACCCCTATTCTAAAACGCGCAAGTCATCGGGCATGGTGGCAGTAGTTTAATGGCAGAATACCGGGCTGTGGATCCGGTGGAGGGGGTTCGATTCCCCCTTGCCACCCCTTCAATTCAACAATAGAAAAACAAAGACCATGCAAGAACAAGAAAAGCTGGAAGTCGGAGACTGCCTTCATTGTCGTCCCCAAGAATTCGGGGCTTCGCGCCTATCGGGATTCCACTCTGAGGGTATTGGGTATCCTAGACGGCGAGCGCATTGTTGAAGTGCGGGGCGAAGATGTGCCCTTTTACGTGCGGCAGCTCGCGGATGCTGGAAAGAAGGCTATTGGCCTGACCGGCGAGGATCTCTTCCGGGAGTTCTGCCTGGAAGAGCGGGAGCCAGGGCTGAAAATCCTAAAAAGGATCCTTTGGAAGGACGAAAAAGCGCTCTTCGGCAAGCCCACGCTCTGTTTGATGGGCCCAAAAGGAAAGCGCCTTACAGGCCTTCCCAAGCGATTGAGGGTCTGCGTCGCGGCGAAATACAAGAAGCTCGCGAAGAAATATCTCAACCTTCTCGAAGACCGGGGATACGCGTTCCAGAAAACCTATATGAATGGCGCTGTCGAAGAAAGCTATGCGCAAGGCCTCGCCGACATTCTCATAGAAATCGTCTACACTGGAAAATCGATGAGAGAGAATAATCTGGAAGTCTATGACAAGATCCTCGAGAGCGACTTTGTCATCATCGGCCCAACAAAAGGGGGAGATCTGCCATGATCCAACCAAGAAAGGCGGTGCAGGAGATGAGCGCCTATCGCCCGCCGACAGAAGGCCGAACGGGAAAGATGAGGCTCGATTTCAACGAGAATACGGTAGGCTGCTCCCCCAAAGTCATTGAAGCGTTGAGATGTGTCACGCGCGAGATGCTTTCAACGTACCCTGAATACGAAACGCTAAGAGGCGAGCTTGCAAAGTACTTCGGCGTCTCTCCCAGCGAAGTCCTCGCCACAGACGGCACGGATGAGGCGATTAAGAATGTGATAGAGGCATTCATGGAGAAAAACCGTGATGAGATCGTCATCCCCTCTCCAACCTATGCCATGTTCCCGTTTTATGCGCAGCTCAATGAGGCGAAAATAAGGGTTGTCCCCTACAAGGAAGACCTCAGCTTCCCGACAGAGCAAGTCCTGGATGCGATAACCGCTGCGACCAAGATCGTCGTCCTCGTGAATCCCAATAATCCCACAGGAACTTCCATCCCGGCCAAAGAGGTCATAAGAATCGTCGAGAAAGCGAAAGAAAATGGCGCTCTGGTACTCATTGACGAAGCCTATTGCCAGTATTCCGGAAGAACGGACATTCCAGTAATCAAAAGGTATGACACTGTTATCGTTATCCAGACCTTCTCCAAGGCTTTTGGGCTGGCGGGACTGCGTCTGGGCTGCATCGTTTCTAACGCGCAGATAATCGCCGTTCTCAGGAAAATCCTTTCGCCCTACAGCGTCAATGTGCTGGCGGCCATAGCTGCAACGGCCGCGCTCCGGGACCAAGAATATGTGAAGAGCTATGTTTCGCAAGTGAAAGAAAGCAAGAGGCTCCTTTACGCTGCTCTTAATCGCTTGGGAATATTTTCGTTTCCCAGCGACGCGAACTT
>JAGVXW010000068.1 GCA_018303575.1 Candidatus Woesearchaeota archaeon | reverse complement strand
CCGGAACCCTGAAAGTGTATGTCAACGGCAGGGAGCTCTCAGACTTCGAATATGTTCCCTATCCCGATTCCTATGTCCCTCCAGGGGACTGCATCGTCGTGAGATTCGCCGCCGAGCACGGCGCTGTCCCCCTCTGCGAAAGCTGGGAAAGCGAAGGCTGGTCATATGATTCTTTTGTGAGGGAGCCGAGGCAGGTGGGTGAGATGTCATGGCGATAGAGATGGCTCTCCCCACGCTCGCGACCGTGCTGGTCACCGCCGCCATCGACTCCATCAACCCCTGATCGTCACGAGGAAGAAAGACCAGATGCTCAGGATCGGCCTCCTCTACATCCTCGTCATCTATCTCACGTATTTTGCGTACGGCCTTGGCCTGACCGCCTTTCTCGCCCAGGTTCCTATCGCAGTGGCGGAATACATCTCTATCGCCGTCGGCCTGCTCGTCGTGCTTGCCGGCCTCATGGAGATCAAGGATTTCTTCTGGTACGGCAAAGGATTCTCGCTTGCCATCCCGGAGAAGTACGCGAAGAAGATCCAGCAGAAGATGCGGAAGCTCTCGCTCGGCACCATTTTGTTCCTCGGCGTCTTTGTCGCTTCCGTGGAACTTCCCTGCACCGGCGGCCCCTATCTCGCCATCACCATGCTCCTCTCGCAGAACTTCAACCTGTCCGCGCTGGTGCTCCTGCTCATCTACAACCTTATCTTCGTCCTGCCCTTGCTCATCATCCTGCTCCTCTGCCTGCTCGGAACCAAGATCCACCACGTCCAGAGATGGAAGCAGGCGAACAAAGCGTATATGCGCCTCGCCACCGGCCTCCTCCTCATCGGCCTCGGCTGGCTCCTCATGCTGATCGCGAATGGCACCATCAACCTCAATTAGGCACAGTCCAATGAAGCACATTGTGAAGCTGCGGCATATTGTAAAGCGAAAAGGCCACTTTGAGAGATTCGACGAGCGGAAGCTGTACGCGTCGATTTATGCCGCTGCCCTGAACTGCCACTACAAGGAACGGGAGGCGGAAAAGCTTGCTGTAGCGGTTTCCTCGCTCGTGAAAAAGAGCGTGTTCAGGAAAAAGGGAAAAAAGGCCGTTTCTTCAGATGATATCCGGAAGCACGTGCTGAAGCATCTCAAGGATAAAGATGTGGCGCTGATGTACCGCCACCACCTCGACCTATGCTAGCCGCGCAGGTTCTCTCCATTGCCGTCTTTGTCCTCGCCTATGCGCTCATCATCAGGTTCTATGAGAAGAAGCAGCTCGTCGTCTGGGCCGCGGTGCTGGCGCTCCCGCTCCTCGGCCTCCTCCCCTGGAGCGCCATGCCCGCAGCCGTGAACTGGAACGTCATCCTCCTCTACTTCGGCATGCTGTTGGTGAGCGAAGTGTTCCTCTATTCGCGGATGCCCGACTTCCTCGCTACAGTATTCGCGCGGAAGAGCAAGAACACGGCGCAGGCCATGCTCATCATCTGCGCGTTCACAGGATTGCTCTCCATCTTCCTCGAGAACGTCGCCGTCGTGCTCCTCGTCGCCCCGATCGCCCTGGCCATCTCCCGGAAATGCGAGATCAACCCCGCCCCTTTGTTCATCGGCATGGCCGTGAGTTCCAACTTGCAGGGCTCCGCAACCTTGATCGGCGACCCGCCCAGCATGCTCCTCGGCGGCTTCGCGGGAATGAGCTTCAATGATTTCTTCTTCCTCGGCGGAAAGCCCAGCATCTTCTTCGCCGTGCAGGTCGGCGCCCTTGTCTCGCTCCTCGTGCTCTGGCTCTTCTTCAGGAGGCAGCGCAAGGACATGCCGGCTCTCCAGAAGGAGCGCTTCGAGAGCCTCTGGCCAACCATGTTCGTCATCGGCCTCGTCCTCCTGCTCATCCTCACCTCCCCGCTCAAGACAACGCTCCCGGTTGCCGGCCTGCTCTGCGTCATCTTCGGCGCGATTTCGTATGGCTGGTATCTCTGGCACACGCGGGACTGGAAAGTCCGCGCCTACGTGAGCAGGCTCGACTGGCGCACCGGGCTCTTCCTCATCGGCGTGTTCGTCCTCGTCGCCAGCCTCCAGGCCACGGGCGTGATCGGGGAAATCGCGAATCTCATCACCTCCCTCACAGGCGGAAGCGTGGGAAGGAGCTTCTTCCTCATCGTCTGGCTCTCGGTGCTCTTCTCCGCCTTCGTCGACAATGTCCCCTTCCTCGCGGTCATGCTCCCGGTCACGCAGGCAGTCATCACAGCGACGGGCGCCGCCGGCCCCCTCCTCTACTTCGGCCTCCTCATCGGCGCCAGCGTCGGCGGCAACATCACCCCGATCGGCGCCTCCGCCAACATCGTCGCCATGGGCATCCTCCGCAACCAGGGCATCCGCACCACCTTCTGGGACTTCACGAAAATTGGCTTGCCCTTCACCCTCGTCTCGGTCATCGCCTCCACCCTCTTCCTCTGGTTCGTCTGGGCATAAGTCAAGAAAGAAGGTTTTTAGGAGAAAAAGGGGGCGTGCGACGGTCATTTTCTACGAAAATGCCCTACTCGGTGCAGAGCATCTCGCCGCACGCCACGGAAAAGCCCGTTGGCGCTGCTGGCCGGGGGTCGGCCCCGCCGGGGTGGCCAGAGGGCCGAAGGCCCGTCAGCCGCCGCCTTTCTTCTCTCAGCCTGTTTTCCACCCCGAAAATCCACAATATTTTTTCCGCAACCTTTAAAAATCGCCTGAAACTCCAGAAGCGCATGGCGCGACTGCGAAAAGGAGTCTGTTACCGCTTCTTGGAGAGGCCGTACACACGGATCTCCAGGTACAAGCGGCAGAGCTTCATCAAGACCGGGTACAACAGCAAGATTATCCGCTTCGTCATGGGCGATCTCAGGAAGCTGGACTGGGACCTCAAGCTGGAGCTCTGCACCAAGATCGACCTCCAGCTGCGCGACAACAGCGTCGAGAGCGCCCGCCTCACCTCGAACAAGCTGCTCGAGACGCGACTGGGCAAGGAGGGCTATTTCTTCCGCGTGCTCAAGTATCCCTATCATATTCTCCGCATGAACCCGATCGCCTCGGGCGCGGGCGCTGACCGCTTCTCAACAGGAATGCAGCTCGCCTTCGGCCGCCCCGTGGGCCAGGCCGCGCAGTTCAGGAAGGGCGAGGCCATTTTCGAGCTCCGCATCGCAAAGAAGGATCTAGAAACGGGAAAGAAGGCGATGGCCCGGGCCTACCAGAAGATCGCGTGCCCGTGCCAGATCATCGTAACTGACCTCAAGGCGAAGGACCATGGCCCTGCCGCTGTGGCTGCTTGATCTGTGGGATGTCCATTATGTCAAAGCCATTGCGATAGCGCTCGGCTCTTACCTTGCCATGCAGCTCGTGCTGTGGGTTTCTGAGGAGATCTTCCTGAAGATCGCGGCCAAGACAAAGATGGAGATGGACGATGTCATCGTCCGCCGCTTGCGGTGGCCCCTCGCGCTCCTCGTCTTCTTCATCGGCATCCGCATAGCTGCGAACGTGCTGCAGTTCTCAGAGCGCGCCAATCTCATGATTAGTGAAGTGGCTAACTCCCTCATCGTCCTTGGCGCTGCGTGGGTCATTTCCCGCTCCCTCAATATTGGCATGGACTCCTTCGGCCGGAAGCTGGCGCAGCGCACGAAGAGCCCGGTGGACGATGGCCTCCTCCACATCGGCCACCGCTTCGTCGGCATCCTCTTCTTCTTCCTGGCGGTCACCGCGATCCTGAAAGTCTGGGGCGTGCAGGTCGGCCCTCTATTGGCCTCACTCGGCATCGCGGGCATCGCCGTCGCCTTCGCGCTCCAGAACACCCTCGGCAACATCTTCGGGGGAGTGGGCATCCTCCTGGACAAGAGCATCCGCATCGGCGACACCATCCAACTGGACGACGGCACCGTGGGCAGGGTGACGAGGATCAGCCTGCGCTCGACGAAAATCCGGTCGGTCAACAACGAACTCGTGATCATCCCCAACGGCAGGTTCGCCGACTCCAAGATCGTGAACTGGTCGCTCCCTGACAGGAGGCTCCGCGTCGATGTCAGCTTCGGCGTAAAATACGGGAGCGATATCGAGAAGGTTAAGGAGGTGATCGGAAGCCTATTGAAAAAGGACAAGGAGATCCTCCAGGATCCCGGGCCTGAGGTTGTCTTCCTCAGGATGTCCGATTCCGCGCTGGACTTCAGCGCCCGCTTCTGGATCTCCGACATCGACAAGAAGGTCCCGATGAAAGATAAGGCCACATCAGCCATCTACAAGGCGCTAGGCAAGCACAAGATCGAGATCCCCTTCCCGACGAGGACAGTTTACTTGAGGAAAGAGGGGTAACTTCTTCCGGAAACTTTCCGGATTTTGGGGGCGCAAAGATATTAAGGAGTACTCGACACCAGGCTTATGGCCCGCTATTATTGTAGAAGTCGGGTTCAATACCCCAGACTTTAGTCCGACTTCTACAATCCCGAAAGTTCGAAAGCAAAGCTTTCGAATCCACGGCGAGCGATGCTCGCCTTTGAACGCACGATGGAATACCCCGAGCTTTAGCTCGGGGATAAGTGCGTTTTTCGTTATTTGGACACATCGATCTGGCTCGACCTCTTCGAGAACCGGAATGAACCGCACCTGCCGAAGGGAGAGTGGGCACTGCGACTCGTAACCAAGTGCGTTGAGAACGGGGATACGATTATGTATTCTGATATGGTCGTTCGCGAGCTTGAAGATATGGGATACCCTCTTGCGGAATTGCGGACGCTTCTTGAGGCGTGGAAACCGATTCTGATGTTCGTGGAATCTTCTTACCACCTCGTCAGGCGAGCAAAGGACCTCTCGGCAAAACGGGATGTTCCGCTTCTCGATGCGCTGCACGCTCTTTTGGCAAGGGAGCATCACGCCTTCTTGGTCTCACTGGACCATCATTTCAGGAAGCTCGAGGATATCACGCATGCAAAAAGCCCCAAGGATCTCATTTAAGATTGTATTTTTTTTCGAGCATATCGGCAATCTTTTCCCTAGCCGCATGCAACTGCTCGTCCGTCGTCTTGCGCTTCGAGATGCCACGGAGCTTGGCGAGATGCTTGAGCATCTCCTGCTTCTCCAGCTCCGAGAGCTTCTGGCGGATGGCGTCGCGGATGAACTCGGTGCGGGTGCCGTAGCGGTGCACCACGAGCTTGCGGTCGATCTCCTCGAGCATCGCTTCTTCCATCTTGAGGCTGATGGTTTCCATCGTAGTATAATAGCGAACAATAGTTTTTGAAATCATGCTTCGCTATTCTATTTGGAGAACAGAACTCCCGTCTATCAGTTCTTTCTGTTCTCCATATTACTTTGTATATACAAAGTAATATTTATAGATTGCGGTTTTTGAGGTTCAGCTCTGCTCTTCAGAGGTCTCCTGCCTCAATGGAGGAACGAGCGCAGCCAGTTTCTGCTTCATCTCTTCCACATCGATAATGCAGTCGTATTTCCCCTTCAAGAAATCAATCTTCTCCTTTTCGCCGATATCCGTCTTGCTGAGATAGATGAGCGTCGGCAGATGCGCCTCTCGCCGAATCTTCTCATAGAGTTTCTCCTGCTTCTCTAAAGGATACTCTTCTGTCGGGTCGAAAACATAGATGATTCCGTGGCTGCAGAGCTTCATCGCCAGGTAAGCGATCTGCTCGATGTTATTCATCTTGTCGAATCTATTGAGCGTCCCGGGCGTGTCTAGAAGCTGGATGCGCTCCTTGCCCTTGCCCAGATACGCGACATTGACCCCTTTAGTCGTGAAGGGATAGGTGTTGATCTCGGCCGTGGAGCCGGTGAGCTTGGAGAGGAGCGTCGTCTTTCCGACGTTCGGGAAGCCGGCGATGGCGATGGTCCTCAGGCTCGTTTTTATCGTCGGGAAATTCTTCATGATTTTCCGCGCCTCTTCGAGGAAGATGAAGTCTTTCTTCAATTGCTTCACCATGGAAGAGACGCGCCCAAGATACTCGCGCGTTAAAGCATTGACGCGCTCGAAGCGCGTGTTCATCTTCTGCTTCCTGCGGTATTCCTGGAAGATCTTCTGGACATTCATGCCGAGCCAGTGCACGGAACCCAAGCTTAATTTTAATTGCCCATACTCAATGTGCAGGCGGACAAGCTGGTTGTAGAACTCGGGGAGATTGTCCAGGCTCGGAAAGCTCTTGACGATGGACTGCATGCGCGAGGAGATCGTGTCCGCCACCACCTGCATCTTGAGCGTCTCGATCCAGCGCGACTTCTCGATGCGGCCGCCGTGCAG
>JAGVXW010000031.1 GCA_018303575.1 Candidatus Woesearchaeota archaeon | reverse complement strand
TTACCTGAATTGTGGGGAGAGAAGGTCAACATAGAACAAAGGGGAGGCTATCAGAATTGGGCTTTTGGATTCCGGTTTGCGCAGGAATCGGAGATACTGGGAGAAAGGAAAACGTTTAAATAGCTCAATTCCCGAAGCGATGCAATGACCTTCGCCCAGATGGTGAGAGACTTCTTCTCCGTGATGAGGAAGGCATTTGTTTTCAAGCACTATCTCGTGCTCGGGGAGAAGGATGTCGGCCGTGCTTTCAGGTACTTCCTCACGCTGCTCGCCTTCAGCTTCGTCCTCGTGCTTCTCCTGCTCGTCCCGAAGGCAATTGACATTGCTTCGAACGCGCAGACGAACGCTCTCAGCATCGGCCAGTTGCGGCTGGACGCGCGGCTCACAACCAAGGGACCGGTCATGTTGCCATCAAAGAGCCCCTTCCTCACGCTCGACACGACCGGCAACAAGAGCATGCAGACCGAGCGCTTCCTCGTGACGGAAAAGGCGCTCCATTACAACCTCTGGAACGAGAACAAGAGCGTCGAGTTCGCCACCTACGATTTCGCGAACAGCCGCGACCGGAGCGTGGCCGTGGCCCTGATCCTCTTCCTCGTCCTGCTTCCGGGCATCCTTGTGGGCTATTATCTCGCGTATCTTGCCAAATATCTGCTCATCATCGTCCCACTCTGCATCCTGAGCTTTCTCCTCGCCAGAACCTTCAAGAGCCAGATCACGCTGGCCCAGACTTTGATGCTCGCATTCTACGCCGCCACACCCATGGTACTCCTCGAGATCCTCACCGCCCCCTTCGCCCTCAAGTACTATATCTTCTCCTACGTCCCCTTCATGGGCGTCCAGTTCTCCGCGATAGCCTTCGGCCTCTTCTTCGTCTATTTCGTGACTGCGATACGGATAAATGGAAATCGATACGTCCAGAGGATTTGATACTGAAGGGTAAACATCAGATGGCGCAGACGGACGCTTCGCGTCCTCTTGCCACCCCGACGGGGCCGACCCCCGGCAAGCTGCGCGCCGACCAGGAATCTTTATATACAAACCTTCTTTCTGGGAACGCATGAGAATCACTGTCTCCGGCGCCGTCGGCTCTGGCAAAAGCACGGTCTCTAAACTGCTTGCGGACGAGTTGGGATACGCGTATCATTCTGTCGGCGACTTGCTCAGGAAACTCGCTAAAAAGCATGGCACGGACATCGTCGGCATCTCGAAGAAAGCGGAGACGGATCCATCCATTGATAAGGAATTGGATGACATGCAAAGAGCGCTAGCGGGAGAAGACAACTTCGTCATGGATTCCAGGCTCGGGTTCCATTTCATCCCCAACTCCTACAAAGTGTACCTGAAAGTCGGCCCCGAGGAAGCCGCGAAGCGGATCATGAAGGACACGAGATCCTCAGAGCGTTACAAGAGCGCCGGGGAAGCCGCCCGCCTCCTCAGGAAGCGCATGGACTCCGAGAGCAAGCGCTACAAGGAATACTATGGCATCACCTATCCGGACGAGAAAGCATTTGATGTCGTCATCGACACCACGAATTCCATGCCTGAGAACGTCGTGAAGGAGATCAAGAGGAGACTGAAGGACGGCGGAAGCTGCTAAGAGGGAGATAGTTTTTTATAGTCTAATTATTTTCTCCACTAAACAATGGATACTCTTGACAAGAGGGTCGGGCTAACAAGAAGGAGAACGGTGACTACCTTCTTCTTTGCGGGACTGGCTGGACTTGTTCTTGGAACCGATGCGCATTCTGAACCGCTAGACACGGACCTCAAAACGATCGATGTGAGGTACTTTCCAGAGATCGTTGAGAAAAAAGGGATTACCATAAAGAGAGGTAACGAAGAGATAAAGGGTCACCTCGAATATGCTCGAGGACCGAATGGGTACACGGAAGTCGTTTTCCAAAATGAGGAAGTAACGATCCAGCTGAGGGATTTCAAGCATTCGACAGAGGCCTTCGAATTCGTAAGCCAGGATGTACCGACCGACGTTGGAACAGTTTATCGAGTCATAGAAAAAGGGGGAAAGCCCGAAGAAAGCGCGGCAAAGGTTCTCGGGCCCTGGTTCTGTGGTGTCATAGAACTCAATCCTGAATGGATTCGCCTAACAATCGGAGATTCGCCTGAGGCAAAGCAAGAGCGTGAACAAAGAAGAAGCCTAGAAGAAGAGCTTGCAAAGTTTGGCAAGACCAATGAAGAAATTGCGGCTGTAAAGGCTGAGGCCGATTCGTGGAAAGTTGCCCTAGGATTTGACAACTATGTCGCAGAGACGGCAAAAGCCCAAAGAAACCTTGTGCCGATGGTTCTTGAGCTCCCTTATACGTTAGAGAGCCCCCACTTTAGCGTCAAACAATCCGAGAATTTCCCGCCTGTGGTTTGGGGATGCGGTGGAGTCTATGATGCTGGAAAAGGATTAGGATTTAGTGCAGAAGCGAATATCCTGGAAAACAGTGGAATCACCCAAGTTAGCGTCTGGGCCACAGAAGGAAAGATAGAGATGTATTTTGATCTCATGGTAAAAGACACGAAAGGGGAGAAAAGAAGAGTGAGGTACGTTATAGGGGACACTCCGCCGGTGAGCGCAACATATGCAAGCCCCAACACCTTCTCCTTCTTTGGGCTTACATTTAGGGACTCGCAGACTGGCACGCGTTCCAATCGGTTCAGCGCAGAGCCGGTGGGGGGAACGATATACACGCCCCAAGATGCAGAAAAAATGATGCTCTTCGCCAGAAATGCCGAAGAGCAAGTCCGGAAAGCATTCCCAACGGAGTTTGCGGACAGTCTCTCCGAAAGGCGCTAATCTCTGAATTCGCTACTTGAGAATTAAAAGAAAAGCCAATGTAGGAGTTCCCACATTGACCTTTCTTGGTTTGACAACCTCCCCGATACCCTCGTTCATAAAAAGCTTGTGCTTTTCGGACCCCACCCGGATAGAGAATGAGGTGCTGCGCGCGAGCGCGCACGACACCTATGTCGAGACGCTCTCGAATGCAGCGGACACGCTGCATCTCGGTCTCGACGATTGGACGCCGCAGGCCATGGAGGCGGAATACTCCCGCAAGACGGAGAAGAGCATCCGCAAGCTCCACCTCGGCTCCTGCGACGCTATCATCGACATCACCGAGGAAAACTTCTTTGGCCCGGTCAAGGGGCTGTGGCTCCATCCCTGGACGGGGGAAGCGGGCGTCACAGCCCACTTCAAGTTTCTCGTCTGCTCCATCAAATATCGCAATCGTAAATACCCGATTGCCGTGCGGATGCTCCGCATCGGCCCGAACATCGCGGAAGAAATAGGCGAGCTTCTCGCCTCCTGCAGGCGCGCAGGCCTGCGCCTGCGCGAAGTGCTTCTTGACCGGGGCTTCTACAGCGCGGATGTCATCCGGGAGATGCGCGAGCAGGAAGTATTTTACCTCATATTTGCGCCCAGGAACAGCCTGCTGAAGAGCATGCTCGACGGAGCGGCGCGCTCCGTCAACGTCGAGCATGAGATGACCCTGAGAAAGGACAAGACGCACACAAAGATTCCCACAGATATCGCCCTCGTCAAGAACGTTCATGGCCAAGACTGGGCCTTTGCTACAAACCTTGACCTTCAGGGGTATGAAATCGTCCAGCGCTACCGCCTGCGCTGGAACATCGAGACGGATTTCCGCGTCCAGGATGAGGCGAGGGCGGCTCTTCTACTTCCTGATTGCGTGCCTGCTCCTCTTGGCGTGGAACGCCACAGTGAAGTTCACGTGCGTATTCAAGAGATTTGTCGTCAGGCTCACGGAAGCGCCCTTCGTGGGGAAGGGCGCGGCCGGCTAAAGAGCCGGCCTAGCGTGAGCGCTGAAGAAAGAGATAGAAATTCGGGTGGAAAAGAGGGTGATGGGGAGTCAAGAGCCTGTTTGGGAAGCGGTTTGCTCAATGAATGGCACAAATCCGGATTCAAGAGACGGAGAAACGCAGGTTATTCGGAGAGACTGAAGTAAGCGGAACCTTTATAAATCTCCCCCGTTTCTTCCGACTTATTTCTCCTTTGCCCGAAACGAGGTAGAGTGAGCCAGAAAGGTGGACAGTGAGCATCCAGAAAAACGAGTTCATTGAGCTGGAATACATGGGAAAGGCCGACGGCGCCGTCTTCGACACAACCGATAAAGAAGTCGCGAAGAAGGAAGGCATCGCGTCAAACAAGGCCGAATACGGCCCCATGCTCGTCTGCGTCGGCCAGGGCCATGTCCTGAAAGGGCTTGATGACGCATTGATTGGAAAGGAAATCGACAAGGCATTCACCATCACCCTCCAGCCGGAAGAGGCCTTCGGCAAGAAATCCGCGAAATTGGTCCGGCTCATCCCGCTCAGGAAATTCAAAGAGCATGATATCACCCCCTTCCCCGGGCTCCAAGTCGACATCGACAACATGATGGGCACGGTCAAGACCGCCTCCGGCGGCCGCGTCCTGGTCGACTTCAACCACCCGCTTTCAGGCAGGGTTGTCACCTATGAAGCCAAAATCGTGAAGAAAGTCGAGGATGATGCGGAAAAGGTGAAGGGATATCTGAAGCTCATCTTGGGTTTTGACGCGAAAGTGGATATCAAGGAAGGCAAGGCAACAGCCGAGCTGCCCTTTGAGGTCCCGAAGGAAGTAAATGAGGAGATGACCAAGAAGCTCAAGGAGCTCATCCCGAACATCAAGGAAATCGCGTTCATCAAGAAAGAAGAGAAACAAGCGGAGGACAAGACGCCTCCCATTATAAAAGAATAAGAATTATATAATAAGGCGATACAAGGCAAGCCATGGCAGTCATCGCACAGACATCCAAGGACGAGGAGCCGAAGAAGGCGCACACGAACGAGATAGACGCCGAGCTGGAGCAGATTCTCGCCAACCAGCGCACGCGCATCAAGGTCGTCGGCTGCGGGGGGGGCGGCAACAACACGGTCAACCGCATCACGGAAGTCGGGGTGAGGGGCGCGGAAACCATCGCCATCAACACCGACGCGCAGGACCTTCTCTACACAACCGCCGACAGGAAGATTCTCATCGGCAAGGAAACAACCAAAGGCATGGGAGCCGGCTCCAACCCGAAAGTGGGAGAAGAAGCGGCGAAGGAGAACGAGGCCGACATCCGCAACGCTTTGCAGAACTCAGACATGGTCTTCATCACGTGCGGCCTGGGCGGCGGGACTGGCACAGGCTCGGCTCCGGTTGTCGCGGAAGTGGCTAGAAAAGTGGGCGCCCTCACTGTTGGCATTGTCACGATGCCCTTCACCATGGAAGGCCACCGGAGATACGAGAACGCGGCCCTTGGCCTGGACAAGATGCAGAATCTCACAGACACGCTCATCGTCATCCCCAACGACAAGCTTCTCGAGCTGGCCCCTGATCTGCCCTTGCACACGGCGTTCAAGGTGGCGGATGAGATCCTCACCAACTCTGTCAAGGGCATCGCCGAGCTTGTCACCAAGGCAGGCCTGGTAAATCTCGATTTCGCAGATATCCGCGCGGTCATGAAGGACGGCGGAGTTGCGTTGATAGGCGTGGGCGAATCCGACACCGAGAACCGCGCGCAGGAAGCGGTGCAGAAGGCGCTCACCAATCCCCTATTGGATGTCGAGATCAGCAACGCCGCGGGCGCTTTGATTAATGTCGCGGGCGGGGAAGACATGACGCTTGACGAGGCGAGGAAGGTGGTGGAAACGGTCTCGGAGAAGCTCAATGAGGACGCTACTATTATCTGGGGCGCGCAGATCTACAAGGATCTGGAGCGCACCATTAGAGTTATGCTCATCGTCACCGGCGTGAGGTCAGGCCAGATCCTCGGCAGGACCGCCACGCCCAACATCGCGAAGAAGAAGGAGATGGAGAGGGAGCTCGGGATCGAGTTCATTGAATGATGGAAGCGTTAGTGAAGCTCAAGAGTTTCGGGATTGAATGCCTGCGTGTTTTGCGCGTCACGCGCAAGCCGACAAAGCAGGAGTTCTGGACCGTCGCCAAGGCAGCTGCCCTGGGTATGGCGGTCATCGGGCTCCTCGGCTTCGCTGTGCATCTCATCAGGCAATATCTCTTTCCCGCCATATGATCATGGAATCCAACCTGTATGCCATCAGGACAACGGCCAACCGAGAAGACCAAGTCATGGACTTCATCGTGAGCAATGCCAAGCGCAAGAAGCTCGAGGTTTATGCGGTTATCAGGCCGCACGGCATGCGCGGCTACATCTTCCTGGAAGCAGGATCGAGATCCGACGCCGAGCAGGCAGCTTTCGGGGTGCCCTACGCGCGCGGAGTCCTGCCCAACACGATCGAGTATAAGGAAGTCGAGCACATGCTGGAGCAGGTGAAGCATGAGATCAATATCCAGAAGCAGGACATCGTCGAGATCATCTCAGGCCCCTTCAAGCGCGAGAACGCGAAGGTCACGCGCATAGACAAGCAGAAGGAGGAAGTCGTTGTTGAGCTGCTGGAGAGCGCTGTTCCTATTCCCATCACCGTCAAGATGGACGCTGTCAAGGTGATCCGCCGCGAGTCCGCCGAGCCCGAAGAGGAGGAGGCGGACGAGGGCGACGACACGGAAACCTTCTCGGCAGCGCCGAAGATTTAATGGCCGACACTCATTTTGGATATCCAAATCGCCCATTAAATTTAGAGGACAGAGCAAATTTTATAAGAAACCTCTGTCCTCCGTAAATTTAAGGAATCTTTATAAATCACTCCGGAGTACCCAAACTCGTTATGGCAACCCAGTCCATTGAAGCATTGGTCGAAGGCGGCAAAGCGACAGCCGCCCCTCCGCTAGGCCCCGCCCTCGGCCCGTTGGGAGTGAACATCGGCCAGGTCATTTCTGCCATCAACCAGAAGACGGACAGCTTCAAGGGCATGCAGGTGCCGATTAAAGTCACGGTTGACACGTCATCCAAAACTTTTGAGATTTCTGTCGGCACTCCTCCCGCGGCCGCGCTGGTGAAGAAGGAGGCGGGAGTGGAGAAGGGCTCAAGCAATCCGCTCACGGACAAGGTCGCTGACATTCTCATTGAACAGGTCATCAAGATCGCCAAGATGAAGGAGGATGCGCTCTTGGGAAAGACGCTCAAGGACAAGGTAAAGGAAGTCTGCGGCACCTGCCAGAGCATGGGCATCCTGGTGGAAGGCAAGCCAGCGCACGACACCATTGTCGCGATCAACGAGGGAAAATTCGACGCGCAGATAAAATCAGGCAAGACCGAGCTCACGGCCGAAGAGAAGAAGCACCTCGAGGAGGAGAAGAAGAAGCTCACCGAGGAGATGGCCGCGAGGCGCGTCGAGTTCGAGAAGCAGGCCAAGCAGCTCATGGAGCTCCACAAGGACAAGGAAACCACGTTCATCAGGAAGAAGCTCCGCGAGGCCAAGATCCCCGAGACGCTCATCAAGGAATTGCTGCCGGAAGAGAAGAAGGCGGCCGGGCCTGGCGCTTAAGCGACCCGCCTCATCTTTCTTCTCATTTTTTCCCCGGTCCTGCGAAGAATTTTCTGGACTCCGGATACAGTCAGGCCAAACTGCCCGGCAATCTCGTTCTGGTTGCGCTCCTCAACATACCAAGCCCGGAAAATGTCGCCCTCCCGGCGAGGAAGGGCGCCCAGCTCCAGCAGAGCATAGGCATGCAGGTCCGCAGTCTCTACGCGATAGGCAGGATCGCTATCCTGCGAGGCTTGAGGGTCGAAGGAGGTTGCCTCATCTGACATGAGGGCGTCCAGTGAAACGCTTCCCGACCGCTTCCGCGCGTTTTTCCGGCGGGAACGGTCAATGGCGGCGTGAAGGAACGCCTGGACAACAAGTGTCGTCGAGTGGATAGACCCCGGTTGCTGGGTGCGGCCAACGCGCATGAGAGCTTCATGATAGAGTCCCTCCGGGTCTTCGTATCCTCTTCGTTCTCCCATGCGGAGGCAAATCCTTCTGAGCCAATCGTAGGAAAGGCCCGGAGTTGCGAACATCAGGTCAAGAGTGCGACGCATGTCGTGGGAAGAGCATTCAAGATACGATGATGGCGTCGCCCCCGCGTAGACCATGTTCCTTGCCCTCCCGGCAATCGGATATTTAAATCTTATCCGTTCTCAAAACTTCAAGAGGTATTCCCTCCAAAAGTGATGTGATCCTTTCCTTCTCCTGGCCCAGACCTTTCCAGTCCAAAAGGATAAGCTTGCATCCTTCTATCTTATCAATCGCTTGCTTGAGCATATTCTCGTCGAGATGGTGGAGCATGTGTTTGGGGCACAAGTGACCAATGGCAATGTCGCTCCTGTCCATCACGCGCATGAAGCTGTTGCCATAATGAGGCCCGCCAAGAGCCAGCGCCGCCCGCTGTGGGGAAATCTCCATCCGGATCGTTTCCAGAATTGCGGAAGCCATCGCCTCTCCCGCAGCAGGGTCATTCCATTCTTTCTCAGTCGAGCCGATCTCCATGAAGATGCACGGGATGTCCAACTCAGGCCCGTGATGCGTTGACTCTATCGTTGTCTCATAGCCCGGAACTGAGTTTTTCTTAAGTGAAAGATAGGCTTTCTTCAGGAGTTCGGCAGGAGCATATCCCAGAGTTTTCGGCCGCCCTCCAATTTTCGCTTCAGCCCAATTCCCGACGAAATGGCAGGTGAGCGCCGGCACGTTCTCCTTGCTCCTATGCGTCGTCGCGAAGATAATCAGGTCCGCCTCAATCTTCTTGTCGAGGTGCTCAGCGTAAATGCAGAAATCGCCAATAGTGTAAAGAGAGAAATCGGGAAACTTCAGAACAGATTGCCCTTCGAATTCGCCGGTAAGAGTGTGCTCCTCTTTCCCAAGATGTTTCTTGACGTTCATCCCGGCGGGATCTTTTGACGAAACAACGACGGCGAGGCGCATGAAGCCCACTTTGCATGAGAGCTTTAAGTGTTTTTCTATAGCAAAAGACATAAATTATTAGACAGAAAATGTCTTTTGCTTATGACTTCTCAAATCTCGAAAACCGCACAAGGGAATAACCCTACACGCTAGCTCGGAGATAAGTGCGGTTTTCGTTATTACGAAAGAACAACTCTTGTATAGTTATTTTTTGAGTATACGTTCAAAGGAGATGACCCAGCTTTTCCTTCTTCACCCTCACTTGGGATTCATTATAGGGATTCAGAATCGGTATCAGCGGCTCTCTCCGCACGTCAATGCCTGCGCGAACCAGGGGCTCGATCTTGCGAGGATTGTTTGTCAGCAGCCTGGCGGAAGTGATCCCATACTTCTTGAGTATTTCGACAGCTTCAGAGTAATCTCTCGAGTCAACAGGCAGGCCTAGGGATTCGTAAGCGCTTACCGTATCCTTGCCCCTGTCCTGTTCCATATAGACGCGGGTGTGATTCAGGAGCCCGACTGCCCGTCCTTCATGGCCCCAAAGATAGATGAAAAGGCCGCCCCCATCTTCAACAATCCTCAGCAAGGCCTCGTCCAACTGGGATTTGCAGTCGCATCGTTGGGAATTGAAGACATGGGCGAAGGAGCAGGCCGAGTGGATCCGCAGCAAAGGCGGATTCCTTATTTTTCCGTATTCAAGCACGGAAATCGGGCTGCCAGTTTCAGAGGTATACGTATAGAGATTGAAGGTTTTGACGTTCCCGTCCCTGAGAAGGGCAGGAAGCCTCATGGGGCCAATGCTTTTGAGGGCCATTTGCGTCAAGAAGGCAAAATGCCTTTTAAACAATCACTCTCCCTTAAAGGGGGAAAGATTAATAAAAGCGAGGGCATGAGCATCGAATATGGAAATGGAGATTCTTGAGAAGGCGGGGTTAACAAGGAACGAGATCAAGGTCTATCTCGCGCTCCTGGAGGAAGGAGAATCAACGTCAGGCCCGCTCATCAGGAAGACAGGCATAAACAGTTCAAAGGTCTATGAAAGCCTTGGCCGGCTCCAGAAGAAAGGACTGGTGAGCTATGTGAGAAAAACAAATAGGAGGCACTTCAAAGCCGCGGACCCGGCGCGGCTTCTCGACTACATGGAGGAGAAGAAGCGAAGGATAGACGATGAGAAACAGGATGTTGAGAAGCTCATCCCCCAGCTTTCCTCTCTGATTGGAAACCCGCAGCAGGAGTCTCAGGAGGCGACGATTTATCAGGGCTTAAAAGGGTACAGGACGCTCCTTGAGAACATGCTCAATGAGATCAGGCCCGGCGGAACCTACGTCGCCTTCGCCTCGGGCCTCTTGAAAGACATTCTCGGCCCCTATTGGCATGTCTACCAGAAGAAGAAAAAGCAGTTCGGGATCAAGTCGCGCTGCCTCTGGGACCAGAAAACAAAGAAGCAGAGGCAATATCTTCAAGAGTATTACGGGACAGGAAGGTTCATCGTCTCCGGATCTTTTCTTGGGCCCGTTGATATCTACGTCTATAATGACAAAATCATCCAGATCTCCTATTCCACGAAGCCCATATTCGCGGTCCTGATACGCAGCAAAGGGATGGCACAAGGATACAAAGATTTGTTCGAAACGATTTGGAAAACAGCAGAGCGCATTTAGCCGCTGTTCAGGATTTTTGCCCTACAGTCGGAGAGGCAAGGAGATGCGCCAGCGTCAAATAAATCGCGGGATGATACCGGGCCAGCCTCACCAGATGCCCAACATACGGGTGTTCTGTTTCTGAAACAGGCCTCTCGAGCAGGTGCGTTGTATACTGGTGGCTTGCCAAGGCCTGGACAGTCGAAGGAGGATAGATGAGGTTATAGATCCTCGGTCTCGAAACCCTTTCTTCGTGTAATCCGGCCCATCCATCATTCCTCGCCGTCACCATGAAAAATCGCATCGTGCGGAACCCTTCGCGTTCAAGGCGCTCACTCCATTTCTGATAGCCGGGCATCCCGACGAAGGCGCTTGCATAGAGTTCAATAGGCACGTCTTTTTCAGGAAAGACATGCTTCACATCATACGACCATCCGACGGGAAGGGATCGCTCAAGCAAGTTCAAGATCGTGTCATGGTCATCGCGCGCAAAGCTTTGAAAAACGCCCTGGACGCAGCCGCCGGGATTCACGAATTCCCAACAGTGGCGGAAGAAAGGCTCGACCACGTTCTCGATTCCGAGATCGCCGCCTTGAGCATGCAGGGGCAAACCCCCGTTTGGCGCTGGCATGAATGGCGGATTGATGGTGATTTTGTCGAAGGTGCCTGTAACGTTCGCGAACAAATCGCTCACAAGGAAGCTGACAGGAACTCCATTGACTTCAGCATTTTTAGAGACAAAGTCATGGCACCGTGGATTGAGGTCAACGGCCACAACCTCAGGCGCCCCCGCCGTCGAAAGCGCCACGGCTATGACTCCTGAGCCGGTGCAAAGATCAAGAACGCGTTCATACCGATGCGCCATGGAATCACGATACGTGTATTGGGCGAAAACCGTGTTTTCGTCCTGATTCACCGGAAAAATCCGGTCAGCGCCTGCATAGGAATGTGGATCGGAAACAATCGTGATGGCAACTTGGTCTCTCCTATAAATCGCTGAGGGATCCCGGTCGTTCAGGAGGTTGATGTGCGCAACCTGAAAAGGAAAATCCGGCAAGGTCTCTAATTCAGCCCGAATTCGAGAAACCCGCTCAGGCGGGAGCTTCGTCAGGTCTGCAAGATTCATGGAAGGACGAGAATGCACTTCGATTCTTAATCATTGCTAAAATCCAAACCTTTAAATATAAGTAATTTAATAATTAAGGAAATTACTCAAAAGATAAGTAAATCAATATTTTAACCCAAAAAACATATAAATAAGGAAAAAGATAAAGAGAAAGATAAGTATGCCAGGAACCGAATTCAGGAGGAAATTGTACCGGAGGGGCTCCAGCTTTGAGACCACCATCCCGAGGCCGCTCCTCTTCGCCTTGGAGAAAGACAAGAAGTACAACGTTGTTTTCTCGTTCGAGCCTGACGCGAACAAGTGGTTCGTCAAGTTCGAGGAGCGGCCATGAAATACCGATTAAGAGAGGTGATGGATGCTTTGGAATACGAAGAGCTGCTGAAGATGAAACAGGATCTTGAAAGCGGCGGCTTCCACCTCAAGCGCTTCTTAGGAGAAAAACTCCGGGAGCAGGAAAAGACGCATCTCGAGCAGTGCTCCAACTGCCACGCTGACCTTCAGCCGTCCAGCACCAACAATCTCACATTAGTCTTCGGCCCTGACGATTTCCGCAAGAAGGCGAGCTTCTGCGGCTTTGATTGTCTTGAGTATTTCCTCAAGGAACTGAAGGAGATCAAACGGAGGTGAAGCATGGAAGTCGTACTGGGGCGGAGAAACGAGGAAATCATCGAGCTTGACTTGAACAGGAACCTGCCGCATCCTGTGGGGAGATACCCTTCCTACATGGACGAGGTAGAGCGCCTGAGCAGCAGGCCCGAGAAGGAGCACAAGCAGTTCATCACCATAGTTGAAGATTTATAAATGCTTGCGGCTTACCGGGGGTATGGGCTACTATCAGGAGCTTATCGGCATCATCAGGGAGCAGAGGCCGTCGAAGGAGAAGCTTGCGAAGGCCAAGCTGGAGCTGTGCAGGAAATACGGCCTCCGTGAAATTCCAACAGACTACGAGCTCCTCATCAACGCGCCAAAAGAGGAAGTGCAGTTTCTCCGTCCTTTTCTTTTGACCAAGCCGCAGCGCTCCATCTCGGGAGTTGCGCCCATCGCGATCTTCGCCAAGCCGAGCAAGTGCCCGCATGGAACCTGCACCTATTGCCCCGGAGGCCGCGGCTCTGTCTTTGGCGACGTGCCGCAAGCGTATACAGGAAAGGAGCCGGCAACAAGAAGAGCGATCAGGAATCTCTACGATCCGTATCTCCAGGTCATGAACCGGCTGGAGCAGTATTTCGTGCTCGGCCACACTCCGGAAAAAGTGGACTTGATTGTCATGGGCGGAACTTTTCCCGCGTTTCCGCCGAGGTACAAGAACGAGTTCATCATGCTCGCTTACAAGGCGATGAATGACTTTTCCAAGAGATTCTTCGAGAATGGAGAACTGAAGCGGGAGGAATTCATCGAATTCTTCGAACTTCCGAAGGACATCAACAATCCGCAGCGAACGATACGTATCCATGAGAAATTATTCCAGTTGAAGGAAAAAAATATGCGGACCTTGCAGGAGGAGCAGGAAGAGAACGAGCGCGCGTCGATCAGGTGCATCGGCCTCACCATAGAAACCAGGCCCGACAATGCCCAGCTCCTGCACGCGAACGAGATGCTGTCGTGGGGCGCAACTCGGGTTGAAGTCGGAGTCCAAACCACGTATGACGACGTTCTGGAAAGAGTCAAGAGAAAGCAGACCGTGCAGGACACGATCGACACGACGAAAATCCTCAAGAACCTCGGCTTCAAGATTAACTATCACATGATGCCGGGCCTGCCTGGCGTGACAAGGGAGCAGGATCTCGCGGGCTTGAGGCGGATTTTCGAGGACCCCGATTTCAGGCCTGACATGGTGAAGCTCTATCCCTGCCTCGTGATGAGAGGAACGGAGTTGTATGACGACTGGAAGGCGGGAAAGTTCATTCCCTTGCGCGCCGAGGAAGCCGCTGATCTCATAGCCGAGATGAAGCACTTTGTTCCGGAATGGGTGCGCATCATGCGCGTCCAGCGCGACATCCCTGCGAACCTCACGGAAGATGGAGTGAAGAAGACAAACTTGAGGCAGCTTGTCGCCGAAGTGCAGAAGGAGAAGGGAATCGTATGCAGGTGCATCCGCTGTCGGGAACTGGGAAGGTCCTTGAAGGAAGTCGCATCGCACGAAATAAAAGTCCAGGAGTATGACGCTTCCGGCGGAAAAGAATTCTTCATCGCAGCAGAGCAGGACGACAAGCTCATCGGCTTCTGCCGGCTCCGCTTCCCCGACCAAAGCCTGAGGCCGGAGATTATGCCCGACTCCGCCATCATCCGCGAAGTCCATGTCTACGGGGAAGCCACTCCAGTAGGCAAGCAAGGCGCGATCCAGCACCGCGGCGTGGGAAAAGAGCTGGTTGCGAGAGCGGAAGGGATTGCAAAGGCGGCGGGCAAGAAAAAGACAGTCGTCATCTCCGGCGTCGGAGTGAGAGAGTATTACAGGAAGCTCGGCTACGAACGGGAAGGGCCGTATATGGTGAAAAGTTTAACTTCTTGAAAGGGATGACAGAGAAGAAACTTTAAAAAGGTGGCGAGGCTCCTCCTTCGTATGGGATATCCGATTGTTTGCTATCGCACCTACAATCTCGAAGGCGCACTAGAGCTTGCGTCCCTGACAATCAAGATGAATATAAAGAATGGTGCGGGGATTGAGGTCGCAAGGCGGCTCCTGGTGCCGGGCGGGTTCGTTGATGGCCAGATCATAGTGCTGGATCAGGATGTGAGAGTTCAAAATCCTGACAATCGGAAGTTCAGTGACCCTCCGCTCCCAGGGAGTATCGATCACCGCCAGCTTGAGAAGATTGTGAGGAGCTTCGAGAAAGAGTACCAAATGGGGCGGTATGTGGACTGGCAGCCCGTCACTGTTGGCTCGGATTTCGAGATGTCTGTTCATCCCAAGATCGCAGCAGAGGTGTTCGATCGGAGGGTCTTTGATGAGTCCGGGCAGGAGATCGGGCATTATGTGAAGACCAATTCCAAAGACAGGAAGGCAGACCAAGTCCATTTTGAGGGACAAAGGCCGCCATCGATGGATATCACCGCGATGGGAACAAAGTCCATTAGAATCGGAATGGATACATATACTGGGATTTTTAGTGAGAACGGCCTAGTGGGGTATATCAGAATGGAAGATGCAAGAAAAGCGGAATCAAGGGTATATGACGCACATGGGGTAATAATCGGTTCAAGGAAGAAGCTGGTTATGAATTTTCCACAGAAGCGCGGAGGACAAAGGCCCTGGGACCATCTGGGCTCAGGAAGGAAGGAGCTGTCCGACGGGACACTGGTTGTCCCCCTTTATGGAGATGCGAGGGAACAGGAAATTCTTGGCTACGTAAGGCCTATCCCCCTTGTCGAAAAGCTGACAATCCCTATGCCTAGCAAGG
>JAGVXW010000045.1 GCA_018303575.1 Candidatus Woesearchaeota archaeon | reverse complement strand
TGCCGTCCAGCACCGCCCTTCCGGGAAAATCAGCGGTCGAATCCTGGTAGAAGCTGTCCGTGAGGCGGAGCTTGCACTCGTCGAGCGTCCTCCCGAGGATGAAGGGAAGGCCATGCCTGGCGAACTGGTCGCGGAGCAGCTTCAGGTCGAAGTCCACCAGATTCCAGCCGGTGATGATGTCCGGATCTTCCTGCCTGACGGCGTTCGCGAAGGCCTCCAGGAGTTCCTTCTCCGTTGAGAAGCTTTCGGCATTTCGATAGGACCTCTCATTCAGAAGCAGCACTTTCTTCACGCGGTCGCTGTACAGTGAAATCGCGTACACTTGAGCCCCTTTCACGTCTGTCTCGATATCCAGGGAGAGCACGCGAAGCTTCGGATCGAAGGTCGTAGGCGCGATTTCCGGGTTCACGAAGACCTTGTCCACGGCGAATTCCGGCCTTTCCTCCGTTTTCCCCGAAATGCGCATGCATCCCTTGATGTTGTGATCTATCAGAAACCGGTAGGCGAAGCGGATGTCCGCCTCATAGCTTGGGATAGCGTGCTCCGTGAAAATTTTTCTTAATTCAGGCACTTCCCCGGGGATGGAGAGAATGACTTTTGCGACCGGGTCATCGTCAAAATTCCTGAATTCAGACGCTTCTATCTCGACGTTCTTCGCGTCCAGCTCCGTGAGGATCCGATTTGCCTTCTCATGGTCCTTCTCCCGGATCCAGAAGTAGGGGCGGAAATCATGGATGGAGACAAAGCTTTCGCCGCCCGAGAGCCGGCCGAAGAGCAAGACTTGGGCCTTCCCGTCCGTGATCCGATACGTCGGGTAGACAATGAAGCCGTCCATAGACGACGAAAAGAAGAGTCAGTTTAAAGGTTTTGCGTACATGATATGCTCGAACATCCGCCTGCTCGCCGGGAACGGCCCTTCCATGAGTCGCGCCTCAGGACTAGATTCCGCAACTAAGAATTGCAGTGCGACCTGTGCCTTTCTTGGGTCGCCTGACTTCAGGAGAAGATGTGCGCTGTAAGCCTGAGCCAAGAGGGTTGCCACGTCATTCCAAGCTTGCTCTCTTGAAAGAGGAATAAAGAGGGGGTCATCGGGATCAGATACCTTTCTGAGTCTCGCCAATGCAGGGTCTATGACCTCCAACTTTCGATTGAGGTATTCGCAAACGGATGCTCGAGGATTGTTTATATCAATTCTCACATAGCGATCTGCAAAATCGGAAGCCATGACATCCGAACGGTACTCTTGGAGGGTATCTCGGATTTCTTTTACTACCGTTTCTAATTTTCCTTTAGAGAGCATTGCAAGATCGAGTTTCGCCTGCATATCCCCAGTGCCCTCATAGATGTGGGGGATGATGCCATCTCTGTGGAAGCGCTCGACAGGATGATCGCGGATGTACCCATGTCCGCCCATCAGGTCAATGGCATCCAGCGTGACCTGGCGCACGGCTTTTCCTGCATAATATTTCGAGAGGCAGGCGAGGGCGACGGAAACATCTCTCGCTTTAGCAAGCTCCTGCATGAATTCTGCGTCGCCTTGGAGCTGGGCTTCATCCGCAAGCCTTCTTTCAAGTGTAAGCTTCCTGTCCGAAGCTTGGGCCGCGTCATATGTAAGGGCGCGCATGACTTCCACGCGCGCCTGCATCTCCATCAGCCGCGCCGCCACATTGCCATGCTCTGCGATGCGCTTGCCGCCCTGGACTCTCGCTCCCTTAAAGTCATTGTTCTGGTCGCCGTCGGCATACCTCAGTGTATAAGCCACAGCAGCGCTCGCCAGGCCTGTGGCCTGGGCCGCGACGTGCGTGCGGGCCAGGTTCATGATATCATACATCACTTCCTGGCCTTTTCCCTGTGGCCCCAAAAGATAACCGAGAGCGTCCTCAAATTCAACCGCCCCTGTGGGAGACGAATGAATGCCCAGCTTATTCTCGAGTTTTGAAACACGCACCCCATTCATTTTACCATCTTCTTCTCTGAGCACGAGCATGACAGAGAGCGTCTCCCTCCCCTTGTCTTTCACCTGGACGACCATGACATCGGCTCCTGGATTCGTGATGAACATCTTGGTGCCGTTGATCCTGTACTTTCCGGCGTGGGGGCCCTCGGTGATGGGTTCCGCGACGGTGCGCATCGCTCGTAAATCCGAGCCGGCGCCTGCTTCCGTCATCGCCATCGCGCCGATATATTCGCCGCCAAGCAGCTTGCCAAAAACGCGCTCCTTCACGTGCGGAGGCGCAAAACGCTCAACATATTCCATGGCGCCATCCGTGACAATGGGGATTAATGCGAGTCCGCTGTAAGCGCCTGAGAGGATCTCTGTGCCCATCACGCTCAGGAGGAAAGGAAGGCCAGCGCTCCTTGTGGACAGGCCGAGCAGTCCGTTGTTTCCAAGCTCTCGATAGGCCTCCATAACTCCGGGAGGATAGACAACGCGGTTGACGCCGCCTTCATTGACGAGCCGAGCCCCGATTTCGTCGCCTTCGTGCGCATGGCTGCCAGCTTCGGCAGCAATTCCGTCGATCGACTCAAGAACCAAACTCCCCGTATCCGGGTCAGGGAGCGTATGCTGGATGTGCCAACGGATATCCGCATCAAGCGCCATGCGCCGCGAAACTCGATGGGGATATATAAAGTTGTCTACTTAGAAATGGTGATCTTTCTGAGCACATCCTTCTTGCCATTCCAGTCGAGCGCCACCTTCAGCACGTCCTCGATCGTCTCAGCGGGAGTGATCTTGATTTTCCTGAGCTTCTCCTTGTCCACGATGATGTCCCTGAGGTTGCTCCTCGGCACGATGACTTCCTTCATGCCCGCTTCGATGGCCGCTTCCACCTTGCTCGATACTCCTCCAATGGGCAGGACATCGCCCCTCACTGACAAAGATCCGGTCATCGCGAGGTCCTGGCGCACAGGGATATCCTTGAAGCTGGAGATGATGGCGACAGCGATGGCGATGCTCGCGCTGTCTCCCTCCACGCCCTCATACGTCTGGAGGAACTGGATGTAGATGTCGTATTTCTCTCTGAGGTCCTCGCCGAAATATTTGAGGATGATCGCCGAGACATTCTTCACCGCCTCCTTGGCGATGTCGCCGAGCTTGCCGGTGGCGATGAATTCCGTCTTCTTTCCGCCGGGCGTGACTTGGGCCTCGATCGGGAGCAGGATGCCGGAATAGGAGTCTTCCCCGCCGATGACGGCCATGCCGTTGACCCTGCCGACCTTCTTGCCCTCGGTGATGATCACCTGATATTCCTTCTTCCGCTCGATGTACTTGTCCGCGATCTGTTTCTCCAAGGGGCGGGCGACCTGCCTTCCTTTCATGACGTGCTCTTTCGCGACGACCTTGGCCTTCTCTTCCACAGCGATATCCCCAGCCGCGCGCACGAGGCCGCCTAGGTTTCTTAACCGGAGCGTGAGATGTGCCTTGCGGTTGGCCATGCGCCTCGCTTCCTCGATGATCTCGTCCACAGCTGTTTTGTCAAAGGGAGGGATGCGCGTGTCCTTCGCCACTTCCTGCGCGACAAAGATTGCGATCTTCTCCCGGGTCTCTTCCGTGTCGAGGATCGTCTCATCCATATACACCTCATAGCCATAGCCCCGGATGCGCGAGCGCAGGGCGGGGTGCATGTTCCTCAGCGTCTCCAGGTTGCCCGCGGCCACCAGGACAAAGTCGCACGGCACCGGCTCCGTGCGTACCATGGCGCCGGCTGAGCGCTCGGACTGGCCTGTGATCGCGAATTTCCTTTCCTGCAGCGCAGACAGCATCTCCTGCTGCGTCGACCTGTCCAGCGTTGCGATCTCGTCCACGAAGAGCACCCCAAGATTGGCCTTGTGGATCATGCCCGCGACAACCCGCTCATGCGCCGGGGTGCCGAGGCCGCCTGAGTTCTTACATAACAGGTTATTAGCGATCACGTTGCCTGAGGACGTGGTTAGGTTGTACACTTTGCCTGTATAGCGCACCTCTTCCACTTTCGTTATTTTTTCAGGCTTCATACGCGATCTCTTCCTCGTTCAAGATGAGATACAATGATTGTGTGTTCAGCAGCAGGAGCCGCATTGCTGTTTCCGCTCCATACCCCCTGGCGATGAGTTCGTGATACTTCCTCTTCTTGATTGACCGATACTCATTGATCGCCCTCGCAAGCTTCTGCCGCTTGTAGTCGCAATAATTTATTTTTACGCTCCTGACAAATTTCACGACGTTGTCGAACTTCACCGAGATCAGCAACCTATAAAGCGACAGCATGCTATTTCTCGTGCTTCTTTTCACCAGTGACGTTGACTGGATACCTTTGCCTTCCAAGAATACTCTCACCTTATTCAGGAAGTCAACCCTGTTCTTGCCGAGCTCTTCAGGGCCTGTGATTGCGACATCCAGCGTTTGAAGCCTGTTCCCTTGCTTGTGGACCTTCGGCACCCCGATTTCTCCCCCCAAGAATGCTCCGAAAAACTCATCAGCGCATCTGTTGCTCACATAAACCCAGTTCGGAATCTCCAGCTCCAAATGCGTTTTGTTGCCCTTCGGGGCGCCCAATGCGAGGAAAAACCGTATGATGTTCCGATTGGCGTTTTGATAGCACCAGGAATGCCCTTTTTCGCCTCCTTCGACAATCCTTGAGTTCTCATGAGGATTCAGCCCGAATATCTGCTCAATGTCCTTCCCGAATGCTTCGACCGCCCCCCTTTCCGAGCTCGAGAGGAAGATGCCATTGAGGTTTTCAAAAATGCCGCCATCCCCAAACGTGGCGCCCAAGACCTTAGATACAAGCGGAAGTCTTGGGTCATCCTCTTTCAGAGGCAGGAGCCCTCTTTCCGCCAGCCAACGAACTGTCTGGATCGGAACAGGGATGTGCCTTCCAGCGTGCCACCATCGTGTTTTTCCGCTGGGCTGACCCATTGCCTTAGCGATTCTTTTATAGCCCCAGGCCGGATTTCCTGCCTTTATCCCCAGAAAGCGGAAGTAGAGCCGGCATTGCTCTTGCTGCCTTGCGCCATAGGTGTTGATGATATCCTGCTCACCGATGAGGGTTTCTGGTTGTTTAGAGAGAATCTCCTCCCCTTCCTTGATTTCCTTTGCTTGCTTATACGCGATCTTTCCTCCCACAGAAACCGCAAGCTTATGCTCTGGCGTCGTGATCAGGCTCTTGCCCTCCGAAGTCGTGAGCCGGATGGCCTTGCCCTTGTACTCCTGCCTGTTGCACGATAAGACTTCGACAGGGGAGAGAGCGCCGTGGAGCTCTCCGAGGGTAAACAGCTCGTTTCTCGGCAGAAACATCGCCTCATACCCTCCTTTGCTGATTATTCTGGGTTTATGCCTCGCAAACAAGCTCTCCAGAGTCATCTGCATGGATTGCAATCGAAAGGGCTGTGACACCTGTTCTTTGACATAAATCTTGGATTCTATAAAACATTGGAACGGGTCATGAAGCACATCGCCGAGCAGCGCGCCGGCGATCGAGCCGGTGGCATCAAAGAAGGGCGACTGCTTTCTGTCGAAGTTGTCGACGATGAGCTTCGGGGCGCCCTTTTGCAACCCAACGCGCGCCCCCATCCTGAGGGAAATGACGAATCCGGCGATGATCAGCATCGCTCCCAGCATACTCGACGCGAAGATGATAGCGTTCGCGGTTTCGCCGAGCTTGAGAGGATTGGTTCTCCACCACCAGTAGGGCAGGATGAAGGAAGCCAGGATGAGGAGGATGAAGACGAGATTGATGGCCTTTCCCGAGGTCTGCATCCGCGCCTGCGCAATGATCTGCCTTCCCTGACTCGCGGGCACGGTGCGGATCAAAGGCTGATTTTCGTCATTCGGGTTGGGGAAGGCGAGGATGTCAACGAGCTTCTCCTTCGGCAGGAGCTCCGCGAGCGCCATGCCCAGCATGCTCTTGCCCGTGCCCGGCTCGCCGATGAGGAAGACATGCCGGCGCTGCTGGGCGGCCTTCTTGATGATGTTGACTGCCGCCTCCTGGCCGATGACCTGGTCTACAATCCTCTTCGCGACAGGAATGTCTGCTGTTGTCTTATATTTCAAAACCATCCCACTGAATGAAGCCAATCGTTCTTTTTAAAGCTTGTTGTGGGGTTCGGGTGAAAAAGCCTCAAGAATAGCGCCGTAAAGTTATGAAGGATAT
>JAGVXW010000044.1 GCA_018303575.1 Candidatus Woesearchaeota archaeon | reverse complement strand
GGAACCGGCGCCGCCGCAGCCGATGACTTTGATGTTGGCTTGTCCCATCTCGAGCTGTGGCTCGGTCTTTTGCTGCTTCATTGCAGACTGCACGATGAAATCCATCTTTGTTCCCTCCTCGCTCCGTCTCAGGAAAGCATGAGCATTTCCCTGGATGCGTTTCCTAGACATGCTCCTATATAAATGTTACGTTTTTGTATACTGGTTTGTAAAAATCGGGAAAAGGGAGACTGGTTGGAAACGAAGCCGGAAGGATTAAAAAGAGCTAATAAATACTACTCTATGATGGCAACTTATGATGAATTTAAGGCTTCTATAGCCACTGCTAAGGGTCGCTTAGAGACACTTCTTTCCGATCCGCTTCGTTTAGGGATAGACCGAAGTGGATTGGCGAAGATTGCAAGCAGCATTTCTGAAGCAGCAGAACGTGAAATGAGAGACATAAACTGTGCTGAAATCGATAGGAAAAACGGAAAAGAGGCACGAGTGGAGTTTGAACTCTATGCCCCTTCAACAGAAGAAGAGAGTGTGTTGCGGAAAGTCGAGGCGCATATCCAATATCGCCGAGAGCACGCGGACGAGACGCGCTATCTTGTCGAGGGTATTTGGCTCGCGGAGAAAGAAGTCGGTGACTTGGCGAGGAGCCTGCTGGACACAAGGTATGTTCGCGCTTCACATAAAAAATTTCTCAGTCAGATGGCGGATCTCGCGCAAAGGGATATGGAAAAGACAATCTCTGCCAAACAGGTTATTTATCTTGAGAATATCCAAACACAGATTAGGGAATACGCTGACAACGAAAGCAAAGGCCAGATCTATTCGGGAATGTTTTTTGCAGGAGAAGAAGTGCTAGAAGCCGCCACCATGCTTGTGCGCTGTGCAATAACGGGCTCGCTGACGCAAGGAGAAACGACGCCCGATATGGTCTGGGCTTTCAAGAACCGCTATAAGAGGGAAGACGGCTCAGTTGACTGCGCGAGCGTCGCGACCGAGATACGAAAACTCACAACATGGAGCCGCCCCTATGAAACGGCAGCAAGACACTTGAATGTGTGGCTAGCGAAGATTTCTCCGGATAAGCATGTTCCCCATCCCTATTTGAATTGTGCCACTCCCAAGCCCGCATCATAAGAAATTAGCTGCACACCTTGTCAAGCTTCCCTTCTCGCACCGCTTTCCGTAATTCCATCGCGATCCGTTCTCCATAGCTAATCGAATCGCCGTACAGATATCCAGAATAGGGAGTGGACTGCGTGCCGGGGCTTCCGGGAATCCTCATCGAGACATCGAAGATCATCGGCTCCTCCTTTCCATTCTCCGACGCGATGCGCCTTGCAGTGCGAAGGGCCCGATGATGCCTCCACAGTATTTCTGGCAGACAGCCACAAATCTCTCTCCCAGGTCGAAGATCTTCTCGAGCAGGCTTTCCTTCACTGTCACAGCCACATGCCCGGTCTCGACGAGCGTCGGCTTTATGACTTTCAGCGCCTCGAGCTGCATGTCAGCTGGCAGGCGGATCAGGCCATCAAGATTCGTTTGCCTCCTCGTGTCCGTGCCCAGGAGCTCCAGCTCGTTCGTCAGGGGAGAATAGAAGAAATTGAAGTTCACCTGCGCCCCGACGATGAATTCCTCGATCATCGCTTTGGCCAAATCTTTTTTATTGATCGTTTTGTTCGCAAGCAGCTGCTCGCTCTTCTCTTTATAATCTTTGTAGCTTGAGGCGAAGAAGAACGCCCTCTCATAGCCGCGCGCCGCCTCGTTGACTTTCACGATGACAAGCCGGTCAATCTTCCGCGGGTCCCGGAACAATTTCGGCATCCGGATCCCGGCCTTCTCAAGGAGGAAGTATTGGTTCCGGGGCTGGTCTCTTTCCTCCAGCTTCACCAATCCCCTTGAGCCGAAAATGGGCACGCGGAATTCATTCTCGATTTTCTTGAAGTCGCAGTACACCCAGAAGTAGCGGTTGTGGATGAAGATCGTGTTCAGCTGCCGCAGTTTCTCCTGCACTTCTTTCTTGATGATATCCTTGAAGGAGTCGACGAGGATGATTTCGTCGATCACGCCCTTGCCGTCGCGCCTTTTGAAGTATTTTTCATAGGTCTTCTCCCTTCCCTTTTGGCACACCGCGACCGTGCGGAAGCCGTGCTTCTTGGCCCCGCGGCACACATCCAGCGCAGAATGCCCGCCCAGGACGCCAATAGTGATATTGGTCTTCACATACCCGTCCAGAATCCCAAGAATGTCCTTGCTTGTGAGCATGGCGGCAGTAGGCGAGGAAGCTTATATAAAGATTGCTGAACGCTGAATTATTTTCTATATAGAAAATTTTCAATATTGAAAATTAATTGTAGACATTTTTTCTGTGTCCGACTTTAATCACGAGAAGAATCAGTCTCCCTTCATCCATCGAAATGATCAGTCTATAATCGCCGACCCGTAACTTATAAAGAGGCTCCCCCACTAGCCGTACAAGATAGGATTGTGGCCGAGTGCAAATCCTTTCGAGGACGCGGGTGATACGTTCCTGGACTAGCCGCTCAAGTTTGGCGAACTGCTTTTGCGCTGTCTCCGTGAATTCGAGAGAATACATCTATAACCCAAACTCCCTCTTGATTTGTTCGAAGGGGATGGTGCGGCCTTCGCGGATGTCTTCCTTGGCTTGGGCGATATCCCGTTTCGTCTCTTCACTTAGCTCCATCGTGTCTTCAAGAATCCCCCAGATGACTTCCTCATACGTTTCTCTATCAAAGAGTTTCCGTCTGGAAAGTTCCTTCTGGAGTTTCGGGCTAATCTGGATTGTGGTTGCCATAGTTGGCTATAGTAGGCTATGGTATATAAAGATTTCGAAAAAAAGAGGCTATTGCACAACCTTCTTCAATTCCCCTTTCTGGATGGCCAATTTGATCTCCCTCGCAATCCTCCTGCCTGTGGACATGGGCTCATTGTATTTCAGCCAAGTATAAGGAGAACCATTCACATACGGGTTGGTGCCGGCCACAATCCTCGCGGAAATCTCGAAGCAGACAATCTCAGTGTCGGGGGTGATGACGCATTCCAGGCAGAAGGGCCCGAACAGACCGGGCGGGCAGAGCTTCTTGCTCTCCTCAACTACTGCCCGCCCCATCTTGAAGACTTGCGGCAAAAGGCTTTCACGCAGCACGAGCGGGATGTTGCCCACAATGACATAGCTCGGGTCGATTTTCGGCAGCGCAATCTGATCTCTTGCCGAAATCCTGCCTAAACTATCGACATTGCTTTCGTAGCGCTTGTCAAAGCCCAGCACCTCGATCTCATCTGTCAGCGGCGAGTAGAAATAATGGATGTAGCACGGCACCCCGACGATATATTCCTGGATCACATAATCTTGCTCGCCCTTGTATGCCTTCATCTTCTCCTTCCAATCATCATAGTTCTTCGCGATAAAGTAGCCTTTCCCGCCTCCAGCCCCGTGGAACTTGGTGATCACAGGCCGGTCGATCATCTTGGGATCATCAAAGAGCTTCGGCACCTTCAGCCCGGCGTTCCTGAGCCAGTCGCGCTCGATGTTCCGGTTGGACTCCCACTCGAGGATTTTCTTGTTCCCGAAATACGCGACCTTGATGCTCTCGGTCTTCTTCACACCCATGTAAGCGATGAAGGAAGCGTGCGGCACGATGATCGCGTTCTCCTTGATGAGCTCGTCCTGGAGCGTGAACAGCTCCTTGTAATCGTCGATGACATAGATCTTGTCCGCAACCTTGAAGTTCCGGTAGGGCTCGTCCCTTCCTTTCAGGCAGATGCAGATGGTCTCGAAGCCCTCATCTTTCGCGCCTTTCAGAATTTGCAGTGCAGAATGCGAGCCGATCGTGGCGATCTTATACTTCTTTTCTTGCACCATATCAAAGGATTCGGAGAGAAGTTTAAAAACGTTGCGATTTAGACAAGGTGTCGGTGGCTTGGCTTTGCTAGTACAACCGCAATGAGGGGGGGAGGTTAAGACAAAAAATCAGTAAGGCATGAGCCTCTCTTGCCCCCATGGAGATTATGCGTGACTTCAATTCCCCCCTCAGTAAGTTTTCCAATGGGCTGCTCCATCAGGAAGGGACAGCCATACACGTTATTCTGGGGATCAATAGCGAAAAAAGACCTTCCGGCGGGGCAGTACTCATTACATTGCGCCAATCTCTCTCCTCTTGTCCCCCGTCTGGGGCCGAAATTTCCATGAATGAGGAGTTCAAGTTCATCCTTCCCGTATCTTGACCTTGCTTGATCGACGAGCTCAAAAAATTCCCGGCGTTCTTCATCACTGAGCGCTCTTCGTGACTCCGTATGGGCGCTGCCGGATTTTACATATTTGATGAATTTAATGCCGTCTGCGCCGATTTCACGAGTATAGCCCGCCATCTCCGGCACTAACCGGTAATTTTCTGGCGTGATTGTCGTGCTTATCAGAACCCTGAATCCTCTAGGCTTCGCGTCCCTGCATACATCCCCCACAATCCTCTGAGGCACGCTATGCAGCGCTTCTTGTATCCCGAAATGGAGGCTCATCCGGAGTTCGGTTATTCCGTACCGCTGCAACGCATCAAATAATCCTGGATCCTGTTTGAGGCGAAGGCCATTGGTGAGGAGGTAGCGCTGCCCTGCCCGTTCATAAGCGGCGAGGTAGCCCGGATCCATCAGGGTCTCACTGCCTGCGATTGTCACATCATAGCCGTCATTGCGTAATCTGTCCACAAGCTGAAGGGTTTCCCGCGGGCTTCTTTTTCCTGTGAATGGCAAGAAGCAATGAGCGCAGCTGATGTTGCATGAATCCTTGTCATTGACCATCACCACAACGCGTTTCTTTGCCATCGTCAATCCCTTCGTCCGAAAATGAGTTACCCCTTTACATGCTCGATGTACAAAGGACAAGTTTTTGCATATTTCATGGTACAGGGGGTGCTTACGCCGCCAGAGATGCTTGTTCTGAGATTCCCCCCTCTTGTAATCCCTCCATCTATGCTACATTCGTAAGAGGTTTCATCATCTCCCGCCAACAGATAGATACCATAATGCAAACTGGTTTTGGTTTCTACAAAGGGGCATTCCTTTTCGGCTCTTTTTTCCAAGTTTTTTTGTTCTGGTTTCATCTTCCTTGCCCCGCGTTTTAAGTCCGTGCGACTTAACAGAAGAGGAAGCGAGGTTCAATAAGTAGGTTGGGACATAAATGGAAAAATTTATATAGATTTGACCCTTTTTAAGATAAAATGACCCAAAACATACCATTACTCTTGCAGAACTTCTTCACGAAGAACCCGGATATCAGAGGAGCGAGAAATAAGGGGCTCGTAAATAGAAGGGCTTTGGCGAAGTACATCATTGAAAAAGAACAGCTTGACATCAACAGATACGAAGCTCTCGTCACGGCGCTGAGAAGATTTGAGGTAGAACCTGTCCCCGAAGAAACGTTAAGGGCGCTCAAAGAGATTAATGTCTCGACAAAAGACAAGATAGCGGTGGTGTATCTTGAAAAGACAGAGGAAGTCCTGAGGAATGTCATTAAATTAATGAAGGTGGTTGATTTTAACAAAAATGAGACGCTTAAGTTTGTTCAGGGGTCTATGTCGTTTAAGGTGTTCGTTGACGAACACAATGTGAACAAGGTAAAAGAGCTTTTTACGAAGAAGGATATCATAAAAACGTACCAAGGGGTATCCGAGCTGAACTTGGTGTTCCCAAAGAACGCTCCTCAAATAAGGGGGATTATCTCTTATACCACCACAGAATTGACAATGAATAAGGTGAATATTGTTGAGATAATCACCGGGGATCCTGAATTAATGATCTATGTCAAGGAACAAGATTTGATAGTAGCGTACCGAGCTCTGAAGAGACTGACAATATAAAAATCTTCTAACCGGTATAGGATCTAAGGAATGACCGTCGCGTTGAAGCCCTGGCCTTGCGTCGCGAGCAGAAGGGTTTTATAGGAAGAATATTTGGCCGTCCGCACGGTGCGCATTTTCTTGCCTGTATAGTCTTCCTCCTCATAGACAAAGCTGGTCTTGGATTTCTTGACGATGGAAGCCTGGGCGTCTTTCTCCAGCGTCACCCCTGCCTTTATGGGGGTGGAAAAGATCCGAGAATTCTTTTGATACGCGTAGGTGGAATTCCGCTCGCCGTTGAAATACGTGACGCTGAGCAGGTCCAAGTCGAGATCCTCCTTCGCGGTGTGGCTGTAATTCAGCGCATTGCCTACAGGTGCAAAGCTGAATCCCTTGAGCGCCGCCTGGGTATAGTTGAAGTCGTTGCTGTTTCCTGCGTCATCCTCGACATGTACCCTCACCATGACCTTCTTTTTGAGCGTCAGGTTCTTCACCGAGATCGTGGGAGAGCTGTCAAGATTGTCCTTTGGCTTGAGGAGCATGCTCCTTCCTTCCCCCCTGTCGAGCGCAAACTGCAGCTCTGGGGGCATGGTGTCAATGATGATGGCTGATCGTGCGCCCAGGGATCCCGCTCCTCCAGGCGACGGAAGCCTGAGAAGCGCGTTTTTCCCGTGCGCATCCAGTATCGAGCCGTTGTTGAGAGACAAGGCAGAGGAATTCGTGTATTCCAGGCGGGCGGCGTTGGCCCCGCTCCCAACGGTGTACGCGAAAGAGAGCTTCGACGTTCCCGATCCTGACACATACACGGCCTGCCTGCCAGCATTGAGGGAAATCGAGGGATTGCCTGTAACCATGACCGGCTTGTTGAAGAGCGCTTCTATGACCAGCTCTTTGCCGAAGCCGTAAGCCTGGCTGGCATTCGGGGTCGAGACGTTGAGAATTGCAGGGATGCGCTCGAGCTCGAACGTGTCAAAAGCCTCCACCCGGCTTGCGTCCGAATTCACCAGCACGCTGCCCTGGCCGTCAGTCGCGCGAAGCGCCGCGCGGTAGCTGCCCGGCACCCGAGACGCGTTGCCGCAGGACCAAGGTGTCCAGCGGGAACTGAGGTTGAGAGAAGCGTTTGCAAGGACGCGTTCCCACCTGCTCGAGAGCGTGGCCTCGGGCACCCAGGATGAGCCGTTGAGGCGCTCGATACTGAGGATGATATACGCTGATGCGTTCGTTTCTCCAGCGTTCCTGAGCCGCGAGTCCAGAGGCAAAGTCTCGTCAGGGTAGCATCGATCAGCCGCCGAAAGCTGGGGATTGAGCTGGGCCTTCACTTCAAACGTGCCCTCGCTTGCGTCATGCGAGCCAAGCATATCTCCGACGAGAATCTGATAGGTGTGGATGCCGACCGTGAACCCCGAAAAAGAGCTGCTCCAGGACTGCCCTGTCCCGTTGACCGAGAGGTTGCTTCTGATGGCAGCTGGAGACACGACATCGACAGCGATAAATCCTGAGTCCGAAAGATTCAGATGCTCTGTGGAGGCCGAGATCCGGACAGACTCTCCGAAGCCCTGGACACCCGGAGCCGCAGAAGCGGACAGGATGCGCGGGGCCGCGTAATCCAGGCTGAGATAAGATGGGGAATGCGCAAGAGTTCCATATA
>JAGVXW010000043.1:3871-14400 GCA_018303575.1 Candidatus Woesearchaeota archaeon | reverse complement strand
TCCTGTTTCTTCAGTTTCATGGGTATTGGTTTCATGGTATTCAACCATAGAAAAAGCTACTATATAAACATAACGGAACTAAATTGTCATGCTACTAGCAGCATTTTGCTTGGCCTCATCACATTTGGATTGAAACTCAAAAAGGGCGCCGCGAATAATGGTCTTGGTGGTGTCCTGTCTCGGAGATGAGTAATTCTGACCGCAAAGCGTGAGAATGGCGAGATAGTGCTCCTCGTCCATACGATTGAAATGCTTCAAGATGGGCCAAGCCGTGATGATACTCTGGAGGACATCCACCTTGCCCGCGTCTGTTTGACCAAGGAACCATCTCCAGAGATGTTCCTCTTCTCCGGAGAACCCGCCGCCCCGCAAGCCATGGGGGGCGCCTTCTCGATTGAGCGTGTTATAGGCGCGGGATACATACTGTCCCAACTCATAAATCCTTCGTTGGAGAGTCTGAGTATCATAGTGGTCTAAGGGTGCTCTTAGGAAAACAGGAGAAGTATGGAGTTCGGTTACGAACTTGCGCATGCCTTCAGCGGCCCTATAGAATCCTTGGATGCCCGTGACCTGGAAATGAAGGCAGAGCACCAAGGCGACGGCGCGCTCCTTTCCAGAAAGATGTCTCCAGGCGTAATCGAGAAACTGCGTTTTTTGGGCCGCATCATCACTCAGAACAGTGGGCATAAACTCTCTTTCAGGCACCGGCTATTTATTTCTTTCGTTGGAGGCCTATTCGATACCACTAAACGTTTAGTTGGGATTGAAGTCATCAGCATATTTATATGCCCAAGGCCATTTGTCAGGATATGAAACGCGCAATCGTCCTGCCATTCATCTTCGCGGCCATATTCCTCGCCGGATGCTCCGGAAACATCGAAGACACCCTGAAGCAGCTTCCCGCCATTGAAAGTTTCTTAGAGGCGCACCCGAATGCCGATCTCACAGTTACGCTCCTGACAAAAGACTATGTTTCCGCGAATCTCGGAACCTATCAGGCGAAATGCGGCCCCCAGTTCCAGGCCAACGAGTATTATTACGCTGTTGTAGAGGAAGGCAGGCAAAAGGTGGAGGTCTTCGCGGAAAAGGAGACAGGAACAGCTGTCTGCATCAAGCGCACAGTTGAGGGCGAGGACGTGAAAGTCTGCCCTGTGGAGCGGAACCCCGTCTGCGGGTCTGATGGCAGGACATACGATAACGAATGCCTGGCCAGGGAGAACGGCGTGAAGCCTGTCTCGAAGGGCGAATGCGGCACAGTAAAAGCCTGCCCCCAGGAATATGAGCCCGTGTGCGGCTCTGATGGAGTCACGTATCTCAATGCTTGCTTCGCAGAACGCAACGGCGTCAAAGTCTCCTCCAAGGGGAAATGCGAAACGGAAACCCGCTGTGCGATAGGATTGGGTCCTGTCTGCGGCACCGATGGGGTCACGTATTCAAATACCTGCTTGGCGGAACAGAAGGGAGTGAAGGTCGCATATAATGGAGAATGTAAGGGCACCCAGACGAGGATAAGCGCCCAGGAGGCGGTGAACCGGATAAAGCTTCTCTTCAACTACAAGTGGAAAGATGTGAAGGATGGCTGCGGATTTTATAATGTGAAGACGAACATGATGGAGCCGGACAAAGTCTACACCGATGGCATCCATGACCGCGGATATTATGTTGTGACAGAAGCGCAGTGCGGCGGTCCCCTGCCCCACAAGCAGAAGATCAAGTACATCGTCGAATGGAACGGCAATGTCCTCTCAGAAGAGGTGCTCGCCTCCGGAAAAGAGGAATGCGAGAAGGCCGGGAAATATTGGAATGAGTGCCCGAGCGGCTGTGAGGAAGGCCAGCCCTGCCTTGCTGTCTGCCTCAAGCCCCGCTGCGAGGACTTCCACGCGATTGAACTTCCATACCCTGGCATCTCAGCCGAGACAGCCAAGGCCATCCTCCTCGACTATTTCCAGCAGCAGGTGAAGAAAGGCGAAGTCACCTGCTCCGTGTACAGCGTCGACGAAGGCAAGCACTATCCATCGAGCATCACTCTGATTAGAACGGACAGCGACGGCTACTGGTTCACGCTCGTGACAGACTGCAGCTGGGTTCCGGAAGACAAGAAAAGCGTAACGTATCTTGTCAACTTTGATGGCGAGATCGTAAGCGCAACCAGCTCGGGCGGCTCAGGGAGCTCGGATTCCGGCATCACCTTCACGGGGGAAGAGCGCAAGATGTTCGTTTACGGCGGGAGATATCATCAAGTGCAGGTGAGCGTGCTGTCCCAGACAAGCGCTTCAATAGCGGTTGACGGAACGGTGAAGGTGCTCTCCAAGGTGGGCGAAACACAGACCATCGGCCCCTTGAAGGTTACGCTCTCGAAGATCGATTTCTCAAAAGCCCCCGGCAAGGCCACTGTGATCTTTCAGGAAGGGGTCAAGCTGAGTCCATACCAAGAAGGCGATAGCTGCGTTGTCGACCTTTCCAGTTGCGCGGAGAGCGAGAAAGCGGATGCATGGAAGGGGAGGACCAGCCTGAAGGGAACCTGGGCCTTCGGCTGGTATCTGGGAACCTCCGGATTGCTCTGTCAGGCCAATGACGTGACCCAGTCCTGGCCCCTGCAGGAAGAGAAGGAGTGGTGGTGCGGGAAGGTCATGCGCGGCATCTCTTCCGAAAGCAGCGGCTCTTCTGGCACACAAATCGCCGAGATGGTGCCATCCCTCACCACAGTGAGCTGAGGTTAACGAAGTCTCAGGGGAAGAGTAAGCTGGCAGGAGGCCTAAAAATCAAGGAGTTCAAGCGCGCTGTACTCGAGCCCGTGGGCTTCGGCGTATTGTTCCATTCTCCTTAAGGCCCTCCTTTCAGTCTTCCTCACAGTCTCTCCGCTGATCCCGAGGACTCGCCCAGTCTCACGGAACGTTAAGGGATGGATGTTCCCATTCATGCCGAAGCGTAGGGTCAAAACTGTCCGCTCTCGCTCATTGAGCTGTTGCATTAAGTGCGAGACGAAATCCGCCACCTCAGTGCCTCTCTCCTGTCCGGACTGCACGGCCCCTTTGAATCCCCCCTCCACCAGCCCGTCGAGCGACCTTTCTGAAGGCAGGCGTTTCCTCTTGGCTGTTGCAACCCGGACAGTCCACAGCACGGGTTCGTCGGGCGGCGTTTCTGAAGGCAGGCGTTTCATGGCGACTTGGGCGTTGCACGGAATCCTCACCGTCCGTGCCTTGTCGTAAATCGCGCGGGTGACTCCCTGTCTGATCCACCAAGTTGCATAGGTCGAAAATGTGTAGCCTGTTGAAGGGTCGTACTTCATGACGGCTCTCTTCAGCCCGACATTTCCCTCTTCGATAAGATCTGGTAAACCGAGCCTCCTCCCCTTCCACCGGTACTTTTTGGCGATGGAGACGACGAGGCGCAGGTTGGAGCACTGCATCCGCTTTGCGGCGGCGTCATATCGTTCATGAGGGTTGTCGAGGGAATCCCAGTAGCGCAGGGCTGTCTCCTCCTCGGAGCGCAGGAAGCTGTCCAGCATGCGGAGATAGCCCTCCCGTCTTGGCTCGTAGCGCTCCAGAACCTGTTGAGATTGTGATTTTGCCTCTTCGAAGGTGGCCTCTCCGCAGAGCAGCTCAATGTCAGAGGGCTCGATGCGGTCCTGCACCAGCGTGACGCGGGTGGCCACGACGAGGAGAGGGTTCTCTCCAAGAAAATCCCGGACGAACCCGCCATAGAGCCGTTCCTCTTCCCGGGTGAGCAGCGGATACCGGACTGCCTCGGCCAAGTAAGCCTCCAGAAGGGAATCGTTTTTCTTCTCCGCCCGCTTCATGCACCTTGGGAACTCTCTTGTTTTCTTAAGCGTTGTGGAAAACCATATAAAGAAGTCAGGCCCTTTCTGTTTCCATGCCAGTCTGCGACATGTGCGGTTCCTCTGGCCGTCTCGTGAGGGCGAGGATTGAGGGGTCGACGCTCAGTGTCTGCGAGGCGTGCGCAAGGTTCGGCCAGGTGCAGGACGCTCCGATGCCCGGCAAAGCCGCTAGGCCAAGGCCGCAGCAATTCTCTGTCCCCAAAGAAGAGGTGGTCGAGAATTATGCCGCTCTCATCAAGTCGAGGCGGGAACAGCTCAGCCTCAACCAGGAGGATTTCGCGAAGATGCTCAACGAGAAGGTCTCGCTCGTGCACGCGATGGAATCAGGCCACCATGCTCCGCCCATCCCGCTCGCAAGGAAGCTCGAGAAGCTCCTCAAGATCAGGCTCGTAGAAGCGGAGGAGAAGGAAGAGGCGAAGTTTGAGCATCCGAAAGGCGCGGGATTCACGATGGGGGATTTCTTAAAGAAATAAAGTAGGAGCACCCGTCTTTCTCAATCATTTGGCTTGAAGTTTTCAGCGAGGAAAAAAGCTTTCCCTTCTCTTCTTCACATGCGGCATCGCCAGGCCTGCAGGGCAGGTCGCAGTCAGAAATCAGCATCCGTTCTTTTCCGATCTTCCCCCGTAATTCCCGAGCGCGCTCGGCATTAAAGAGCGGATAGTATGCAGGCACTGCTTTGGCGCTGGAGTGCACAGCGTAGAGCGGGGAGGAGACAAGCGCGGCTTCTTCCCCCATCTCGATCGGCGGAGGAGGGAGTGCGTGCGGCACAAGCGGGAAGACAAGGAGCGTCTGCAGCACAATGATAGCAATAATCCATACGCGATTGCGCGGCGCGGCCGCCGCGGACACGATCGCGAGATACGGCAGGAACGCGAGGAAAAATCTGGGCTCCTTTTGCGGGATTGCGCTGTAAACGAGCAAAGAGAGCAGTCCAAGCAAAGCAAAAAGCCGGACTCTTTTTTTCAGCAGTCCGGGAAGGAAAAGCAGGAGCGCGATATTCTCGAAGAGCAGGGCAGGCGCATACCAAAACCAGGGCTCATGCCACAGCCATCCGGTCTGGCTCGTGAGCTGCCATTGCTGCAGGAACGGAAAGAACGGCTGGCCATAGAGGACAAGATTGAAGATAAGGTAGGGCATCACAGGCGCGAGAAAGCCCAGCGCGAAGAATGCCGCCGGATTCCAGCGCTTCCCCTTCCAGAGCCAGAGGCCGAGAATAACCGCAGGAATCAGCTGGAGGAACCGCGTCATGAAGGCAAGTCCCGCCAGCGTTCCCGCCAGGAAAGGATGTTTTTTTATTGCCAGCAGGATGCCGCCGAGCAACAATGCCGTTGAAAGGATCTCAGTCATGGGCTGCGTCGAGAAAACCAAAAAAGTTGCTGTCGCGCCGACAAGGAAGGCAGCGAAGACTGCTCTCCGTTCATCCATGACTTCACGCGCGGTAAAATAAACGAGGGCGAGGAATCCGACTGCAACAAGCAGGGAAAAGATTTGCATCCCGAATGGAGACACGCCTAGTTTCCACAGCGCCCCGAGCAGCAACGGAAGCGCGACAGGCCGCGACGGCTCCCAAAGCCCAGAAGCCCCGTCGCTGTACAGCCATTTCCCCATGCCGATGTACGCGGCGCTGTCCCAAAATAAGTTCCCAGGATTGAGCACTCCAAGGAGAATGACAGCAGCGCAGAGCACAAGGAGCCATTTCACGGCATCGGAGTTCGCGCATGAATATATTAAGACTCCGAAAAACCTTTAAACCGACTCCCGTCCTCGTCTTCTATGGCCGCAGACCTTATCAGCCCTGAATTTCGCGCTGCTATCATCGTCCTTTTAATCATCTACGCGCTCGCCATCATCATCACGTTCATCGTCGTTGTAAGGAAAAAGGAGCAGCATCCCTTGGCGAGGGCCTCCTTCATCCTCTCCACGCTCTGCCTCGTGCCCGCGATCAATTATGTCGCGCTCCCGCTCGCCATCCTCCTCGGCGTCTCCGCGCTCAAGGACATCAAGGTTCATCCTCAACCCGGCAGGAACCTTGCGGTCGCCGGCGTCTGCCTCGGCTCCGTCGCCTTCGCCATCGCCCTCTTCGGCGCCCTCGTCTTTTATTTCCGTACCGTGCAATAAGAATCATTCAGAAAATAAGGAGCGCCGACAGGGGCGGCGCGACGGGCTTCTCGCGATACGCTCGAAGCCCTACTCGGCCAGACCAAAGGTTTGAAAGTATGTTGGGGTTTGTTCCCCAACATAACCGGTTACGGGGTGGCGCATAGGGCAACGGGTTCGTTGCCCGTCCAGCCGCCGTTCAGTACAATGGGAGGAGATGACTACAACTTCCCTTGACATTTACATAACACTTAAATATCGTTTTCCCCGCCCCTCACCATGCTTTCCCTCCTCACGCTCACCAGCGTCCTGTTCTTCATCCTCTTCCTCTTCCTGCTCTTCATCTTCCTCGTGTTCCTCGTGTCGTTCTTCAGGCGGCCCTCATATCCGCCCTTTGAGCCAAATGTCAGCATCGTCATCCCGGCGTACAATGAGGCCGGCCATATCAGGGACTGCCTTGCTTCTGTCTTGGCCAGCGCCTATCCCAAGAAAAAGATGGAAGTGATCGTCGTCGATGACGGCTCGACGGACAGCACGAGGGAGATCGTGAAGCGCTTCCCTGCCGTCAAGCTCATCTCGTCGAATCATGGCGGCAAGACAGAGGCGCTGAACGCCGGCACAAGGGAAGCGAAGCATCCGTTCATCCTCACCCTCGACGCTGATACGATAGTGGACGGCCAGTGCATGAAGCGCTTGGTGAGGCCGCTCTCCGATGCAAGCATCGCCGCTACTACAGGCTCCAGCAAAGTGCGCGATCCTGATTCCGTTTTGGACTATTTCCAGAACATCGAGTATCATTACAACAATCTGATCCGCAGGAGCTTCTCGGACACCTTCAGCACAGGCGTCTGGTTCTTCGGCGCGTTGGCTTGCTACAGGAAGGACGTTTTGAAGAAAATAGGCCTCTTCAAGAAGGACACGCTCACTGAAGACATGGACATCTCGCTGGAAATCCATCGCGCCGGCTTCCGCACCGTGCACGTTTATGACGCCTTCTGCTTCACCATTGTTCCTAAAACGCTGAAGGAGCTCTACAGCCAGCGCTCAAGATGGTGGATGGGCGTGCTCCAGGCTTTAAGGAAGAACAAGGCCCTCTTCTCAAAGAAGATGCCCCCGAGCATCTTCTTCCTCTACCTCAATCAATACTGGTGGAGCATCTATGCTTTCCTCAGCTTCCCGGTTATCATCTATCAAATCCTGTACTGGCTTCCCTACAACCAGGACACGCTCTTCCATCTCACACGTTATCTCTTCAACTGGTTCACCCTGGCCGGCCCCTTCTACGTCCTTTACAAGATCCCGGAATGGGGCTTCACCTTCAATAACGCGTTCGGCGTCTTGTCCGGAATCATCAGTGCCATCATGATCCTGGCCTCTATCCTCATGTTCAAAGATAAGTATTCCTTTAAAAACCTCCTCGCCCTCTTCTTCTACTTCCCCTATACGATAGTTTTAAATACCGTTATCGTCCTCAGCCTTCTAGCATTCGGCTTCAGAAAAGAGAGGTATTTCATCAGGTGAGTGCATGGATCTCGGCACGATTATCCAGTTTTACGGGGGGGTGGGCGAAAAGGTCTTTGACGCCTATGTCCTTGTCTCCCGGCCGCTTTTGGATAGCTTCCACGCTTTCTTCGACTCCGCCTTCTACGTGCTCCTGTTCATCGCCATCGTGCTGAGCGCGTTCTACATCCTCATGTCCGCGTACGCGGTCTTCAACAGGAAAAAAGCTGAAGAAAGATCCTTTATCGCTGGGAAAGCCCCGGCAGTGACGGTCCAGATCCCAACCTTCAACGAGCTGGCGGCATTGAGGTGCGCGAAGGCCTGCCTCGACTTCGACTATCCGAAAGAGAAGCTCCAGATTATCATCGGCGACGACTCCAACCAGAAAGAAATCTCAGGGAGAATCGACGCCTTCGCGGCAGAGCACGGCCTCACCGTCACAAGAAGAGGCCCGAACATCGGCTACAAGGCCGGCAACCTCAACCACATGCTCAAGAATTCCACCGGCGACATCCTCGTCATCTTCGACTCAGATTTCGTCCCGGAAAAGGATTTCCTCCAGCGCCTCGTCGCCCCCTTCATCCACGACAAGGGGCTCTCTGCAGTGCAGGCGAGATGGAGCTTCCTCAACCGCAACCAGAATTTCGCCACCGTGCTCGGCTCCACGATTGTGAGCGTCTTCCATTATATCTGCCTCCCCTTCCTCCAGCGCCAGTCGAAAGTCTCGTTCCTCTGCGGCTCCGCGGAAGCCGTGAGAAAGAAGGATGTGCTCGCCCTGGGAGAATGGGAATCCGGCAGCCTGACCGAGGACATCGAATATTCCTTGCGCCTCCTCAAATCAGGGAAGCGCATCCTCTATCTTGATACCCTGGAGTGCGCCGGAGAAGTCCCGCAGACAGCCAAGGATCTTTACAGGCAGCAGATGCGCTGGGCCTACGGCGTGATCGCCGCGTTCAGGAAGCACGGCGCCGGCCTGCTGCGCTCCAAGAATCTCTCCTTCAAGGACAAGAGCTACATCTCGGTGTTCTGCTCCGGATATCTGCTCTCCTTCCTCCTCCTGCTCCTCTTCGCCACCGGCACCCTCAGCTTCCTCACCGACAGGCCGGCGCCCATCGACGTCATCAGGTTCCTCAGCGAGATGGGCGCCAACATCCTCCTCACCTCAGGCATCATCGTCGCCAGCCTCGTCGCCCTCTCCCTCTCGAAGAACCTCAGGAAGGCCCTCCAGATGGCCCTCGCCAGCTTCAGCGTCGGCCTCATGGTCACCTATTACGTCAACGTCGGCATCATCAAGGTGCTCTTCAACCAGCCCATGCAGTGGTTCATGCTCAGCAAGGAAGGGAATAAGATTTGAGGGATTGAGTCCGATTTCTGAATAAGAAAGAAGAGGGAAAGAGGGCGTGCGACGGGCTTCTGCGGAAGCCCTACTCGGCCGTCACATACTCACTAGCGTTCGTAGGTTCGCGTCACCGCGAACGAGCGTCCTCGCCGCACGCACGGACACAGGCTATTCCCGTGGCGCCGGCGACAGGGGGTGCTCCCTTCGGGACGTGTGGAAATGCAAGGCATTTCCGGTGTGTTCAGAAATCTACAGATTTCTGACATGTCGCCTGGCGCCCTTATTTTTTCTTTCCCATTCACCTATCATGTCGGCGTTGCTGATTTCAAGGCGCAATCTTTTATATCCGATGCTCTTCTTCCTTTGCATGGGCACAAAGATCTCCTCCGGCTCGGAAGTGTTCGACGACTTTCTCGAAGGCGGCTACGAGAAGGACATGCTCTCCACGATCTACGGCCCGGCGGGCTCGGGGAAAACAACGCTCTGCATGCTCGCGGCCATCGCCCAGGCCAGGGAAAAGAGGAAGATCATTTATGTCGACACGGAGGGCGGCTTCTCGATGGAGCGCTTCGCCCAGCTTGCGGGCGGCGACACGGAGAGGCTCCTGCCCTATCTCATCCTCCTCAAGCCGACAAGCTTCCAGGAGCAGAATGACGCACTGAAGAAGCTCGTCGGCCTGGTCAATGAAAAGATCGGCCTCATCGTCGTCGACACACTCACGATCTTCTACCGCCTGGAGCTGTCAGGAAAGGCAGACTTCAAGGCCACGAACAATCTCCTCATCTGGCAGGTGAATTATCTCATCGAGATCGCCCGCAAGCATCTCATCCCTGTGCTCGCAACCAACCAAGTGTACGCCGATTTCGAGAACAGGCAGGAGGTGAGGATGGTCGGCGGCGATATCTTGCGCAACCGCAGCAAGTGCATCATCGAGCTGAGGAAGGGAGCCGAGAACCGGCGGGAAGCGAGAATCGTCACTCACCGCTCCATCCCCGAGGACAAGCGCCTCCCGTTCGCCATCATCAACGCGGGATTGGTGAAAGTGGAAGAAGTGGAATAGGGTTTCAGAGAAGACAAAAATCAAGCGGGATTGAGTTATCGACACTTTGTCGACAACTGAAATTGGCTTCCTCGGACGTAAATTCATCAGTCATAGATATTTTTCCTGTGTCCGATCTTGACAACCCTGAGCTCAGTTCCTTTCACTGAGAAAATTACCAGATAATCACCAACGCGTAAGCGATAATCGGGAGATCCCTTTAGCCGAATGACATCGGAATGGGGGCCTTCCTGGAGGCCAACAACCTTCCTCAAGATTCTTCGGGCGGTAAGAATATCCAGCTTTCCGACAGCCTTCTCTGCTTCAGGATCCCAAATAATGGAGAACATCTAAACACCGTATTTTTTGGCGACCTCTTCCATTGTCAGGAATTTGCCCTGGTCGATGCGCTTTTTTGCCTCTTCGATCTCCTTTTTTGTCTTCTCGTTAAGCTCGAGATTGTCCTCGATCATGCGCTCAATCACCTCATTGTAGCTCTCTCTCTCTCTCTCTCTCTCTCTCTCTCTTATAGATCTTCATCCGTTCAAGTGTGTCACGGATCTCTCCTGAAACCTGGATGGTCGTTTGCATGAGTCTCATCTTTACTCACGGACAATAATAATTATAGCAAATCGCAGAAATAATCGAACTTTTTGCCTGCGATTTGCTATTCTAGCGAATCCTCGACCGTAGGGAGAGGTTCCGAACGGAGTGAG
>JAGVXW010000043.1:0-3834 GCA_018303575.1 Candidatus Woesearchaeota archaeon | reverse complement strand
GACTTCGCCTTTGTGATCAGAAGTCCGCATGCGCAATCTCCCTGCTTCAGCTCGGGGTAAGCAAGCGGACTTCTGACATTTCAATAAGCAAAAGACAGACTCTGTCCAACAATTTGTGTCTTTTGCTATACAAGCAGTTATAATAAGTTATAATAAAAGTTTCGCTAAAATCATTTCCTCGCCGTAAATCCCTCATAGCAGTCGCCGCGCAGCGTCGCCATCCTGATGTCCCGGAATCCCGCCTTGTGGAGAAGATCAAGCAGTTCATTCTCTTGGAGAAGATAGCCGCGCGAGCCGAACGTTCCCGCCCAGTCGCCGTTCCGCAGCACCGCGTTCCACTCACGGAGATGATGCGCAGGATCGTTTCGGGTGATCAGGGAAACGTCATATGGCCTCTCCCGGAGCTCAACCCTCTCGATATGATGCAAGGCTCCCGGGTCTCCTTCCACCTGCTTGTCCACATACAAGATTCCTTTTTGTTTCAGGAGGCGGTGGAACTGCCTGAGAGCGCCGACGATGGCTTCTCTTGCTTCTCCCGGATTCCCATCCTTCCCCCACGTGACCGCATGCGGCAGGGAGTTGCCCATGCAGAGCACGGCGTCGTACATCCCGTCGTCAAGTTCCTTGAGATCCTCCCAGGTTCTGTTTCCGGCGCCGTAGAACATCATCGCGTCCCAGTTCGGCGCCTTTTGTTCCCAACCGCGATGCACAGCTTCCTGGAACATGGCGCGGCTTGCGTCGGCGTACTCGACGAACCATCCACGCACGGTCAATTCAACAGAAGGAAACCCAAACCCCCCAGCGGCGTCAAGAACAATCGCCTTGTCTTTCTTCAGGCCGTGCGCGACGAGAAGCTCTTCGAGCGCATTCACAACGGAAGTCTCATCCCTCTCGCGAGGCGATACCGCCCGCCAGAGCTGCGCCAAAAGGAGATCGTCTTCTATCATGGTTTCGGCGAGGAGGGAATCTCCTGGCTATTTAAATTTTTCTTTCTGTGACTCCTAATAAATGGTAAAAATAATGAAAATAATCCCAAACGTTTCATTAGCAACCTATTTAAATCATGTTCCGTTTTGCATCCCCATGCCAGAACACATGATGAAGGACTTCAAGGAGCGCCTGAAGTCGCACGAGATGCCGAAAGACCAGGCCAAAGTGCAGCACGATAAAGGTAAGCTTACGGTCTGGGAGCGCTTAGATCTTCTGTTGGATAAAGATTCTTTTCTGGAGTTCGACGAGTTCGTCGAATCGCAGCGCACCGAATACAGCATGCAGGAGAAGAAGCGCGCAAGGGATGGAGTTGTGACAGGCATCGGAAGGATTGACGGAAGGAAAGTCGCCATCTACGCCCAGGACTTTACGTTCATGGGCGGCTCCATGGGAGAGGCGCACACAAGAAAGATCGCGAGGATCATCAATCTCGCCCTGCAATTGGGCTGCCCGGTCATCGGTTTGTTAGATTCAGGCGGCGCGAGGATCCAGGAAGGCGTCGCCGGCCTCGACGGCGGTGGGGAGATCTTCCGCCTCAACACAAAGGCGTCGGGAATCATCCCGCAGATCTCCGCCATTTTGGGCCCGTGCGCCGGCATCGCTGTCTACTCCCCGGCGTTGACCGACTTTGTCATCCTCACAGAAAAAACGGGAAACATGTTCATCACCGGCCCAGAGGTTGTCAAGGCCGTCACGGGAGAAGAGCTTTCCTTTGAGCAATTGGGAGGGGCGCAAGTCCACGGAGAGAAATCCGGAGTCGCGCATTTCCAGGCCAAGGACGAAAAAATAGCGCTCGCCATCGTCAGGAAGCTTCTCACGTATATCCCGCAGAACAACCTTGAACCCCCGCCAGAAGTGGATGCGAAAGATGATCCGGACAGGAAAAGCAATGTCCAGGACATCCTGCCGAAGGAGAGCAAGCAAGTCTACGACGTGCACGACATCATCAATGAAATCGTCGATAAAAAAAGCTTCTTCGAGGTGAGCGCCGGCTACGCGCAAAATGCCGTTGTCGGCTTCGCGAGGATGAACAATCACGCAGTAGGAATCGTCGCCAACAACCCGCAGGTCCTGGCCGGCTGCCTCGACATCAACAGCTCGGATAAAATCGCGAGGTTTGTCCGTTTCTGCGACGCCTTCAACCTTCCTCTCACCAATTTCGTCGATGTCACCGGCTATCTCCCCGGAAAGGAGCAGGAGCACAATGGCATCATCCGCCACGGCGCGAAGGTGCTCTTCGCCTATTCCGAGGCCACGGTGCCGAAGATCAGCCTCGTCATGCGGAAAGCGTATGGCGGCGCGTACATCGCTCTTGTTTCAAAAGACATGGGCTACGACAAGGTGCTCGCCTGGCCAACAGCCGAGATCGCGGTCATGGGCGCGGAAGGGGCGGTCAACATCCTCCACCGGAAAGATCCTGATAAGGTGAAGGGGAAGAAAATCGAGGAATATCAGGAGATGTTCCTCAACCCTTATGTAGCAGCTTCCCAAGGCAAAGTCGACGCGATCGTTGAGTTCTCCGACACGCGGAAGGTCCTCATAACTCTCGTCGAGGCGCTGCTGACGAAGCGGGAGAAGCCGCCCGCGAAGAAGCATGCGAATATCCCTCTCTGAATCCTGGTGAGCCGATGGAAGAGTTCAAGGTCGTCATCGATGGCAAGGAGCACACCGTCTCCGTCGAGGAGGAAGGCAACAAGCTCAAGATCCACCTCGAGGGCAAGACCTATGAAGTTGATGCCGGCCTGAAAAAGCAGCAGGAGCCCGAGCTCGATTCCACGGCCGCGGGCTCAGGCGAAGGCACGGTCAAGGCAGCCCTGCCCGGAATCATCTTCTCGGTTGACGTCAAGGAAGGGCAGAGCGTGAAGAAGGGCGACAAGCTCCTGTCGCTTGTCGCCATGAAGATGGAGAACCAAGTGAAGGCACCCATCGACGGAAAGATAAAGAAGATTCATGTCAAGAAGGACGACAAGGTGGGCAGGGGCGACGTGCTTCTGGTCATGGGATGATCCTCGCTCTTCTCATCGGCCTGGCTGCTGGATTTGTAGGATCGATAGCCGGAGGCGGCGGTTTCATCAGCATCCCCGGGCTCTTGCTTCTCGGGATCTCTCCTCAAGGCGCTGTCGCGACGACAAAATTCGGCGCGCTCGGATTGAGCGCGGGCGGCCTCTGGGGCTACCGCAAAAAGGTCTCCTGGAACGTCGCTCTTGTCCTCCTCGTCTGCGCGGTCCTCGGCGCCCTTCTGGGAACACATGTTCTCCTCGCTCTCCCAGAAGAGATTCTAAAGAAGGCGATGGGCGCCCTGCTCCTGCTCGTCATTCCCTTCATGATGCAACACGAATCGTTTGGAGTCAGGCGTCAAGCTGCCTCTTTCGCGAGGAAAACAGTCGGCACAATCCTTTATCTCCCGGTCATGGCCTACGGCGCCTTTCTCGGCGCCGGAGGGGGCGCGGCCTCGCGCTTTGTCCTCATGGAGTTCTTCGGCATGGACATGATCGAGGCGAGCGCCACGGAGCAGGCGCCCTGGCTCGTCATGACGATTCTCTCTGTGATGATCTACGCTGGAAGCGGGATCATCGATTATCGCGCCGGCATCTTCGTGCTGGCAGGCATGCTCGTTGGCAGCCTGCTCGGCTCGAAGCTTGCGATCAGGAAGGGTGCCGCCTGGGCGAAAGCGTTCTATGCGATGATTGGGATTGCTGTTGGCGTCTGGCTCTTGCTATAATCACTCAGGAGAAAGGTATTAATACTCATGTTCGACATCTTCCAGCCTTTTAAGTCGATAAATCTTTATTCTTCAATGATTTTCATTTAAAAAGAGGCAGGAAGTGGTGGTTAGAAAGGGAG
>JAGVXW010000013.1 GCA_018303575.1 Candidatus Woesearchaeota archaeon | reverse complement strand
TCGTCGACGAGAGCAAGGGGCTCGGCGTTGATGGCCTTGAACGCGTCCCTCCTTGAGGTGTGCATCTTCCGCGTCTTTGTCGCGGGCAGGATAGCGCAGACATCGTCGTTCGAGGAATGGTGCATGCAGATGGCCACGCCCTTGAAATCCGTCTTCGTGATGAATTGTGAAGCGCAAATCAGATGCATCGCAGCGTCAGAGCTCGCGCGATCTGAGCTCCTTTGAGAGCCAACGATCAAAACAGGGATAGGGAGGTTTTCTAAAGCGAAAGAAAGCGCGGCTGCAGTATATGCAAGAGTGTCGGTACCATGACCGATAATAAGGCCATCCTTGTCAAGGTGCTTCTTGATTACCTCGACCATCACCTGATACTCGTCGAAGCGCATGTCTTCTGACATGACGTTGCAGATGCGCTCGGTCGAGATGTTCGCGATGCCCTTGAGCTCAGGGACGAATTGCACCAGCTCGTCCGCGCTGGACTGCGCGACGACTCCGCCGGTCTGATAGTCCACCTTGCTTGCGATCGTGCCGCCGGTGTAGAGGATGACAATATTCTTGAGGCCCTGCTTGGGCTTCACGCGCGCAACCGCCTTTTTTGAAACGACGGCTGATTTGAGAGTCTCGATCTTCTTTATTTTCTTCTTTTCGATCCCGAGATTGTAGCCATTCTCGAGCTTGAGGAAGAGCGTCTTTTCCGACTTCGTCGGCATGAGCGTGCCGAGAAATTCCTTCTCTTCCGTGATCACCTTCACCTGGTCGCCGGGATTAGCCATACAGCCGCAGGGCGGGGGTTCGTATAAAAAGGTTTTGCAAGCTCAGAGGCCGAATTCCCGGCTCATCTTATCCGCTTGAGCCTGGCTTTCAAGGAGGCGATACGTGAACGCCTGGGCAAGCATGGCCTTTGCATGCTCAAGCGAGAAGACGCCCGTTAGCATCTAGGCAAGCTGTTCGAGCCCCCTATTATCCTGCTGCATCCGTTTCAGAACTTCTTCCAAAAAATTTGCTCTCCCTCGACTCTGAAGCTCGGCTTCGCAGGAACTGGCAGTGGCTGGTGTGACACGAGGCACTCTTCCGGCATCAGCAAGCAAGCCGTAAACGATAGAGCCAAGAACACATCCGATTTCATGCTCCTGGCCAAAGTCGAGGCCTTCTAAAGAAACGGGTATAACTGGGTTCTCCCTGCGAAGGCGTTCAAGGTAGGCAGAAGCATCATAGGACGACTCTCCCTTCATGCTTGCAAGAAGCACTTCAGTCGCGCTTTTAGGGACTTCAGGGAGCAGGCCTTCATATTCGCTCATGTACCACGAGAATCAAAAAGGGCTTATTAGAGTTTCGATTAGGCTTCGTGAGGAAAGAGGGCGAACTGCTCGTCCCTCTGCTTGAAGAGGATGTCAAAATAGCTGAAGAAGTCCCGCCCTAAAATAAGCATAAAGTCTGTTTCTACGTTGAATTTGCGCTCTATCCAAGAGATAGGAAGAACAACTTGCTTGTCTCCTACGGAGAAAGAGAGGGGTTTTTCATAGGTCTTTAGGCATAGCGGATTGAGTTCGCATCCTTCACGGTCGCAGCGATGAAGCCCATAAAGATTTGAAACGACCGACCGATCGTGGGTAAAATCTAAGCCCAAAACTTCGCCAACCTGTTTAAAGGAAACAGAACGATCGGCGCCGCTGTCAACCAAAGCCTTGATGATCATCCCCTCATGCCGAATATCGATAACAGGCCGCATGGAAGAAAGTTCGCCGTGACTTCCATGCCTATTTATGGGATATTCCTGGTAGTCGATGACAAGCGGCCAGACCATGTTGCTTCAAAAGATAAAGACGCGATCTCCCTTGATGACATTAGTGAGCGTAATTTCGTCATGGGGATAGCGCGCCCTTGATTCTGCAGCCACCTTCTTGATGTCAATACCAGAGGCCACAATTTTTCCCCGCACAATCGCGATGCATTTTCCTTCATATTTTCGGTCAATTCTCATGGCACTCTGTGAGGGAAGCTCCTTAATAAGCTTTTGCGCCTCAAAACCGGAGAATTTCCGGAAAATCTCCTGTTGTTCCGAAAATTTGCTCGCCATATGTCAGAAACTCCGAAAATCTTGCGCGCGAAGCAACATTTAAATATGCTCTGGACTGGAATGCCCCCCATGGGAAAAAAGGGGTTCCTCTATACGTTCTTCATCGTCCTCATGATTGGGCTGCTCACCATCAATTTCCAGATCCAGCACCGGTCCAACACCGTGCTTGACCGCACGAACCTGCTGGTGGCCCAGATGGAGGGCACGAACGCGCTCGTGGAAGATCTTCTGTTAGATTTCGACCGCGGGGTGGGGGTAGCGGCGGTACAAGCCTTCAAGGGGGCGTCGGAATTCGCCGCGCAAAATGAGAGCTACCTTGACGATGTTCATGTGCGCATCCCGGAACTGATGCTGAACGGCACGGTCAAGGGCACGGAGCTGAACGCGAGCAAAGATTCCACGCTGACGCTTTGGACGCAGGCTGTGGCAAACGTATCCGAGGACCTGGGGGTGAACCTCAGCTTCGGCGAGATCAGCATCCTGCTCAAGGAAGCGGGGCCGTGGCAGGTGAACATCACCGCTGAAATGAACGTCAGCATGCGCGACCTCACGGCCGCTGTCGCCTGGAATTTCACGTATCTCACCTCCTACCTGCTCAATATCACGGACCATAACTTCACCGACCCCATCTATCTCATCGAAGGCAGGGCCAATTACGAGTCCAACACCGGGAGCGCTCCGGCCGAGGACATGATGAGCGTCTTCACCCGAAACACCTACACCAACTGGTGGCAGAACGACACCTCGCAGCCGCCCCCGCAGCAGGTCAACACGTCTCTCCTGCAGTCCCATGTCAGGACGTATCGCTACCGGAACGACACGGACGCGCCGAGCTTCCTGCAACGCTTCGCCGGCAACTTCAGCGCCAGCAAGAACGGCATCGAGAGCTTCACGAACATGTACGCGTCTCCCTATTCGCCCGATTATTCCGTCAACCCGAGCTTTTTCTGCAGCACCGACTTCCAGTTCTTCCGCTCCGGCTGCACGACCCGGCACCAGATCATCAACACGCATCCCCAATTCTATGTCGATGACGCGCATCTTATTTCGTATAATTTGACGAAGATTAATAGCAGTTAAGATCTCTTCTTTTGATTCACTTCTCCCTCATTTGAATTCTTTGTGTCTATCCATTTGAGCTTAAAAATATTTTTAGAAGGCCGCTGCACATCGGATGCTGCTGACGCAAGATCGCTTCCGAAAAAGCGGAGTGTTCTAGAGACGTATGCTTAATGCCGACGACAAATCGCTGATATGCCCTATTCTTTGCGAAATTTGTGTCGACAACATCCCTCATAAAGCATACTCAACAGTATCAATTCGCGAAAAAGAATAGAAGGATCCCTAGCACTTGGCGAGAAGGTAGGACTTTAGCTCCGAAATCTTGATCCTGACTTGCTTCGTCGTGTCGCGGTCTCTCACTGTCACTGCCTTGTCTTTCAGGGTGTCGAAGTCGATCGTGACGCAGTAGGGGATGCCCTGCTCGTCGGCGCGCGCGTATCGCCTCCCGATGCTGCCGCCGGTGTCGAAGGTGCAGAAGATGTCGTTCCTGATGAGATCGTAGACTTTCTTCGCCTCCTCATTCAGCTTGTTCACGAGCGAGAAGACCCCCACCTTTATCGGAGCGAGCTTCGGCGAAAGCTTCAGGACGATGTTGCCGCGCTCCTTGTCATCCGTATACGCGTCGAAGAGGAAGACGAGGAAGGCGCGCTCCACGCCCAAAGAGGGCTCGGCGACGACATGGGGGATCACTTTCTGCTTGGTCTCCTCATCGAATAAGGAGAGATCCTTCTTCGAAGATTTCATGTGCTGCTGCATATCGAAATCGGCGCGGTTGGCCATGCCCAAAAGCTCTTTCCATCCGAAGGGAAACTCGTATTCCAAATCCCAGGTTTCCGAGGCATAATGCGACCGTTCCTTCTGCACATGCTGGCGGATGCGGAACCTTTCCGGGTTGGCGCCCAGGGAGATGAACCACTGATGCTCGACGGCGAGCCAATACGCGTGCCATTCCGCCTTGATGACACCCTTCCTGAGGGCGTCGGCGACTGACATCTTCTTCGGCGCGTCGCCCTTCTTCTGCATCTCCTCGCTGCAGACGAGCAGGATATGCTCCTTGACCTCATCCAAGAACGGGCACTTCGGGTCCTTGGGGTTGATGAAGAACTCGAGCTCCATCTGCTCGAACTCCCTGGAGCGGAAGAGGAAATCACGCGGCGAGATCTCGTTGCGGAAGGCCTTCCCCATCTGAGCGATGCCGAACGGCAGCTTCATGCGCGCGTTGTCGGCTACAAGCTTGAAGTCGGCGAACATGAGCTGGGCGGTCTCCGGCCGGAGATAGGCCTTCGCGGAGCTGTCCTCCTTCGGGCCGACCATCGTCGAGAACATCAGGTTGAAGGGCTGGACTTCCCTAAATGCGGATTTGCAGGAGGGGCAAGTGAGCTTGTGCTTTTTCACCAGGCCATTGACCTCCTCTGCCGTGAGGCCCTCCGCCTGCATCTTCAGGGCCTGCTCGAGGAACTGGTCCGCCCTCACCTTCTGGCCGCACTTGGAGCAGGTGAGCATCAAGTCCTCGAAATGCGCGGTATGGCCGGAAGCGTCCCAGACTTTCGGGTTGGTGATGATCGAGCCGTCCATGCCGACGATATCGTCGCGCTGGTGCACATGGAACTTCCACCACTCCTTCTTGATGTTGCTCTTCAGCTCTGCGCCCAGGGGGCCGAAGTCGAAGAAGCCGGAGAGCCCGCCGTAGATCTCAGCAGTAGGATAGACAAAGCCCTTGCGCTTGCAGAACGCTGCCAGTTCGTCGATGGTGGGCATACGAGGCAAGACTTGCGGATGCTATTTAAAGGTTTTTGGTAAAAATAATGAAGGGGGTAGAAAATAATGAAGAGGGGCAGACGGGCTTCTCCGAAACCCTGGCGTCACCCCGAGGGGCCATCCCCCGACGCCCTGCCCTCTTTTAACTCTTCACCCAAGCAATCTCTTCCGCATCGAGCCCCAGCATTTCCGCGAGCGGCCTGTCTTTCCTCAGGATCTGCCTGTAATAGGGCATGGACTTTATCGCTTCCTTCGCTGAAGTGTGGGTGTGGGCGGCGATCTTTTCAGCGATGGCTTTCTTCTTCATCGCCTTCTGGTTGGCCCACCAGATCTTCAGCAATCTTCCGGTGGGCTTGTACTGGACGAATTTCTCGTATTTCTTATCCTTGGCAACCGCGACGCCGGCCGTAAGGAGCGCATTGATGTAGACAAGGAAGCGCCAGTGCTGCCATCGCCGGATGCGGCGTTGGAAGACGTCCGCCTTTGAGAGAGCGTCATATGCCCTTGCGAGGTCCTCCGGCCTTGCATATTCCTCTGGAAGATTTGCGTCGAGCCAAAGCAATTGCTGGTTGACATCCTCGTTGACATACTCGAAAGCCTTAACCGCAATATTGGGGTCCGTGGTCTTGAAGATCTTGACGACCGCGCTGATGATCGTTTCCTCTTTCTCCCTCATGCCCAACGCTTCAAGGGATTCGGCGGTGATTTTTCCGAGCGTCGAGAGGATTTCCAGATCAGTGATGGCTGCCCTGACGTCTCCGCCTGACCTTCGGGAGAGACTTTTGGCCGCTTCCTCTGAGAGATCGATCTTTTCCTTCTTTGAAATGGACAAGAGAAGGGTTGACAGAGCACCATTCCCCACAGGCTCAAAGGTAATCATCTCCGACTTTGAGCGCAGGGAGGAGAACTTATTGTCATAGGGATTCAGCATGGTGAGAACCACCGGGAAAGTCGAGCCTTCTATCAGCCGGAGGATCTCCTGCAGGCCGCCGCGGTCCTGAGCGCCTGACAAGCCATCTATATCATCGACCAGAAGAAGCTTTCCTTTTGAGAAAAGGCTCTGCTGCTTCATCGCCGCGCCGAGCTTGGAGGAAATCTGCTCCTTGTTCCGGAAGTCTGAGGCGTTGAGCTCGAAAAGCTCAAGGTTCAATTCCCTCGCAAGAGCGTGCACAGAAGAGGTCTTTCCTGTTCCCGCGGGGCCATGGAGAAGCGCGGCTTTCTTCTTCTGCCTCGCATAATTCTGGACGAAGGACTTCAGAGAAGCGATTGCCTTGTCCTGGCCGACGATTTCCGTGGTTGATTTCGGCGCATACTTCCTGACGAGCGGGAGCATGCTTGGGAGGGGGGCTGGAGTCTATATATACTTAGCGGGTTTCGCAGAAGGGTGAGACAATCTTTATATAGGCGCCGCGAGTTCGAGATGGCATGGACATTCCTGAGAAATACAATGCTAAGGAATCGGAAAAAAAGTG
>JAGVXW010000036.1 GCA_018303575.1 Candidatus Woesearchaeota archaeon | reverse complement strand
AAGAATGCCCTTGAAGGCGACGTCAACAGTTGAGACGACGGCGCATGTGTTCATCTCGAATCCGTTTGGAAGGATGAAAGGTTTCGCTACGATATTTTCGACGCATCCCGCAATAGACTCTAGAGTAAAACGGTTAAGAGAAATGCGCTTCTGAGCACTGGACATTTGTCTGCGCGCGCGACAGATTCATTCTGCCCACCCTGTTTATATTAATAATATAAGCTAGTTTTATGTAAAAGAGTTGTTGGACAGGAAACATGGAACCGAAAGCTGCCTATCTTGTAGCAATAGTTGCTATCTTGGTGACAACTGCACTTACTTTCTCCCTTGCACCCAAGGTTGAGGCCACGTCTGACATCATTGAGTTTGCACAATTCATGGCTGACGTCTACCCCAACTTCGAACCGGGCGTGTATAACATTGTCGAGCTGGGAGATGGCACGATCCAGGAGGATGGCAGCTTCGTCATCTCTGGCGGGTATATGTTGTATAATACTGACGATATTGCCCAACTTCAGGCCCTGCTGGCAAGAATTGACGGCGAGAACTTCGACCAGACGGACCACCAGTTTTTCCTCAATTTTGGAGAAGGCCCTCTCCAGCAAGAGAAGAAGGTTAAGAGGCAAAAGTACTGTCACTGCAGCATAAAGGCTGATGTGTCGTATACATGCGATTCGCGGGGGTATGTGGATTCTCAGGGGCAGCAGGGGGCGCTTCCTCTCCAAAATACCGATGAGGACATCGTTCATAGCGCAAAAACTCCTTACAAGTGCAACAGCGATGCAGATTGTAACGTGGAGCAGTGCAATAAATATTGCGAACATAGTCTAGAGTATATTTATAATTACCAATTATACAATCAGCTTTGCCCATCTAGCCATCCTCTTTTTAGGGCGGGTTCTGCCTCAGCCACCATCACTGACTACGATGATCCCATTTGCTACTGATTTTTCAGTAGCCTTGTGGGTTATTTTACCTTCTTTTTTTCTTAGAGATTAAATATTTTAAGATGCTCCCGAAACTGGCCCTTATATTCCTCGTCCAAAATCAAAAGTTTTAAATACACGTACGTGTACACATACGTGTATGGCAACGAAAACACTTACCATCACGGAAGACGCCTACGATCTGCTTGCGCAGAAGAAGCTGAGAGGGGAAAGCTTCTCGCAGACCATCAGGAGAGTCTTAGAGCCCAGAAGAAAGCGTCCTTTAGAGGATTTCTTTGGCATCATTTCCGACAAGGAAGGGGAAGCCATGCTGCGCGACCTTGCTCGCATCAAAAAAGAGGAAATTGCGCTCATGGAGAAGCGAGCATGATCAAGGTTTTGGACACGACATTTCTCGTCGACCTTATCCGCGGAAAAGAAGAAACCCGTGCGCTGTGGGGAAAGAAGGATGATCTCCTGACCACCCAGATGAACATGTACGAGGTTATCAGGGGCTTTTTCATGAAAGGCATGCCCCCGGAGAAATTTGTACGCGCTATGGAGCTGTTCGAAAACATCCGCGTGCTTCCCCTCAACGACCCATCTATCATCAAGGCTGCCGAGATTTCGGCGCGCCTCAAGAAAGAGGGAAATACCGTGGCCGATGCCGATTGCCTAGCCGCTGGCATCGCGCTTGCTCATGGCATAACCACCATTGTGACAAGAAACACCGAGCATTTCAAAAGAATGAAAGGGCTCATCGTTGAATCTTATTGATACTCTGTATCTAGAATCCGTCTGATCTCCTCCGCCTTTATCTTCCCAATCTTCTCGACTTCCTTGAGGTCGTCGACAGAAGCATTCACGATGCTCTTGATTGACTTGAAGTGCTTGAGCAAGGGTTTGGCGAGGACAGCGCCGATGCCGGGAAGCGCTGAGACGATGTATTCCTGCAGCCAGGTTGTGTCCTGGACGCGCTTCATCGTGTGCGGCATGAAGTCTCGCTTTCCTTCATCCTGCTCCCGCTTCGCGATGATGTAGAGAAGGGCGGCGGTTTCCGCGATCATGCCGCGGATCGCGTTGGGGTGCAGGTTGCGCGCTGAGTAGAGGTCGTCCGTGCCTTCGATAAGGATGATGGGACGCTCGAAATTCCGCTTCAACTCCCGGATCTGGTCCATCAATCTGCCGTCGAGGATGGAATCGGCGAAGTCCTGTATAGTTTTGTACTCCACCCCGACGCGGCTGCTCAGGATGAAATCCGCGTTCGTGAGCTGGTCGATTTTAAGCTCTGTATTGAGGTCGATCAGGGCCTTCACGACCGCAGAGCCCTTCTCGCGGTGGTCGACGATAATCTTTATTTTTTCCTGTGGCTCGATGAACTTCTCGAGCGGGGATTCCCTCTGCTTGTGGACGAGGCCCTTGAGCTTGGAGCGGAGCAGCTTGAGATTGTCATGCATCCTCCTCTCGGAGTGGTGCGCGCTCCACTTGTAGGCGACATCCCTCGTGTCCTCTGTCACAAGGATGATAACTCTTCCTTGCTCCTGCCTTCCTGTCCTGCCTCTTCTTTGGATGTGGCGGATGGCTCCAGGAACCGGCTCGAAGAAAATGACCAGATCGACGCGGGGAATGTCAATGCCTTCCTCGCCGACGGAAGTCGCGACCAGCACGTTGAAGACGCCCTCGCGGAACTTATCGAGGAGTTCCTTCTGCTCCTTCTGCGACAGCCCTTGGCCGTGCTTCTTGGCCTGGCCGATGAAGAGCTCCGCCTTCACGCCAGGAAGGGCGTTCAGCTTCGCGACAATGTCTGTCGCGTTATCGCGATAATTGTTGAAGACGATAATCTTCGCGGCTGGGCTCGCCTTCAGCTCCTTTTCCACAAGATGCTGAAGCTCCACCAGCTTGGGGTGCTCCATTCCAGCTTCCTTGAGGGAGCGCGCCTTGATGAGGGCGGAGCGGAAATTCAAGTCTTTCACGAGGTTCTTCACAGCCTTGACGCTCGAGGTGTAGGATTCCTTTTCAAGGCGCTCTAGGTACTCATTCGCGGCGTTCGCGCCCTGGGTCTCGATCAATTCCAGCCCATGCTGGACCTTCATGATCTCGGCGAGCGTCGAGATGGCGTTCCACAACAGCGGATCCTTCTCGCCCTGCGCCAGCCTGCCCCGGATCTGGGCCTGTAGGCCGAGCAGATCCTTCTTGGAGATGAACTGCGCTGAATGGAGGACGCCCTGGTCCTTCAACCTTTTGAGGCGCTCCTTCACAAAATCCTCGAGATACTTCTTCGCCTCGAGAAACGCTGGGGGAAGCCTCACCTTGATAAAGTCCATCTTGATGTCCTGCACATACTCGCGCACATCTGGATCACTATCTGTCCGGACTTCAATCTCTTCGATATGGAGGTTCTGGAGCACTTCGGAAATCTTCTCCATGTCGGAGCCGGGGGAAGCGGTGAGGCCGAGAATCCTTGGATGAGCCGCGCGCTTCAGATATTGCTGCGCGACGAAGACATACGCGTAATCGCCGACAGCGCGGTGCGCCTCGTCGAAGCCCAATAAAGAGACGTCCTCAAGCTTGATTCTCCCAGAGATGATGTCGTTCTCAAGGCCCTGCGGGGTGGAGAAGAAAACCTGGGCTGCTTTCCAGAGCTCGGCCCGCTTCGCCGGCGAAACCTCTCCGGTGAACATCGCGAGCTTCTCGTCCGGAATCTCAAAGTGCTCCCTGAAAACTGAAAGATATTGCTCAATCAGGGGCTTGGTGGGGCCGAGGAAGAGGATCTTCGAGTCCGGATACTGCCTGAGGCGCTGGGCCGCGAGCATGACGAAGATGTTCGTCTTGCCCATGCCTGTCGGAAGGACGACAAGCGTATGATACTTGACGGCTGTCGCGAAAATCGTCTGCTGATAGAGCCGGGGCTCGAAGTTCTTGATCATGGAGAGGGAGGAGGCCTTTCGCTTTATAAGATATCGGTCGGGGCACTGGACGTCCAGTGGCCTCTTGAAATAATGAAAAACATCGATTTCGCCGAAAGGTTTAAATATGTTTGCAACATATTACTCTTGCAAACATGTCAACTACCATCGCGGCAAGGGTTCCTGAAAGCGTGGAGCGGGAAATCTCTGCCCTCGCAAAGGAGCACCATACTGACAAGTCTACCTTGGTAAGGGAGCTCCTCACGGAAGCCCTACGAAAGAAGTTTCTTGATCGCGCCCTGGAGAAGTACCGGGCGCGGACAGTCTCGCTTGGGAGGGCGGCAGAACTCGCAAAAATGCCGCTCGCAGAATTCATGCGCGTCGCCGCAGATCACCATATCCCCATCAATTACTCCGTTGATTCCTTAAGGAAGGACTTTGCCTCCCTATGATTGTATCGAATTCGTCTCCTCTCATTGCACTAGGAAAAGAAGGAAGGCTTTCTCTATTGAAGATGCTCTTTGGGATCGTGTCCATCCCCCCTGCTGTGCGGGAAGAACTTCTTGAAATGAAGGAGTCTCCCGAGGCTGTCGCATTAGAAAAGGCCCAAGAAGAGGGATGGGTGGTGGTGGATGAAGTCGAACCGCATCCTCTGCTTCCAGACCCCTTGGGAAAAGGCGAGAGATATGCGATTTCCCTAGCTCTCCGCAAGCGCTGCGCTGTTCTGCTCGATGATGACCTCGGGAGACAGTACGCTGAACTTCTAGGATTGGTATCCTACGGAACCTTACGTGTCCTTCTCTCGGCTGCACAAAAAAAGATCCTGAACAAAAAGCAGGCGCGGCTGCTCCTCGATAGTATGATCGCCAAGAAGTTCTACATTTCGATTGCGGTCTATCAAGAGTTTCTCCATCTGCTGGAAGACGATTAGTCCCGTACCACCTACACTGCCGAAAAGGAGATGTGCTGGCTCCTTGCGAGCTTGAGGAAGAGCGCGCGCTCTTTCGCATACATCTCCCTGAGCGAGAGGGAGCCGGAGGCCTTGCGCTTCCAGGCGAGATAGCTCTTCCAGTCCTTGCCCCGCTCCCTATGGCTCTTGTTCTGCTTGGTGAGGAGGAAGACGTGCACGGGAAGATTCCTGAGCCGGGCGATGAGCCGGGCATACCTCTTCTCGAGGCCGGCGTCCTTCGCATAGTCGAGGACCTTGAGGGAGAGATGGAAGCGCTCAAGGATGAAAAACGCGCCTTTCTTCCCCATGCCTTTTTCAAGCAGGTCCATCACCTTCCCGAAGAGTTGCAGCCGGAACTCGGTGACGCCGGGAAGGAGGTTGTCGCGCCAGTCGAAGAGGAGTTCTTCTTCGGAGAAACAGGTTGCCTTTGGAAAGCGCTTTGCCAGCTGCTTGAGGAGCGTAGACTTTCCCGAGCCGGAAACTCCTTCGATGATGAAGACGCGCTTTCCTTTTGGGATGTCAAAAACCACTCGTGGATGGTTTTTGAGCACACGGAAGCCCGTTCGCTTACCCCTCAAGGGGTTTCCGAACGCAGTGAGGGTACTCCGAGCTGAAGCAGGGAGATTGCGCTGACGGGCTTCCTTTGGGTCAATAGTCATGTCCAGGAGCGAGGATCTTGTAGTCGAGCTTCTTAATCTTTTCCAGGCTGGCCTGCATCTTCTCCGGCTCTGAGCTAGGGAGGTCGAGGCGGCCGATGCCGTTGTTGAAGAGAGTGTCGCCGGAAAAGAGGATGCCCCTCTTCTTGTAGAGAAGGCAAATCGCGCCCCTCGCGTGGCCGGGAGTCCTGATGATGTCGAAGCCTTCAAGCGCTGTCAAGGGGTGAAGTGCCACTTGCGAAAACTTTTTCGCCAGGCCACGGTCCAGGACAGCGCCTTCGGGATTCTTTCGGAAAAAATCGATTTCCTCCTTCGCCGCGTAGAATTTCGCGTTCGGAAAAAGGTCGAAATTGCCGATATGATCCAAATGGAAGTGGGTGAAGATAATGCGGCCGATGTCTTCGAGCCGAACAACCTTGGACAGCTCGCTTTTCACCAGCTCCTTGTATTCTTCCGGGCCGACGTCGATCAGCGTCTTGGGCTCGATGTCGAGGAAATAGACGTTGGAGTCCACATTTAGCTTCCAGACATCGGGAGCAAGCTGTTCCATGTCAAGAACCACCTTTGTGCATGACTACCCTAGGATTTTTGAGCACACAGAAACCCAATGCCTTCTTTTCTGTTGTGTCCATAGGGGTTTCTGTTGTCTTAGAAGAACAGGTCCTTGTAGAGGCCCTTGCGCATGGCCTTCACCATGCCGATGAAGCTGAGCATGAAGATGGCGAAGGTGAGCAGGCGGGAGCCGCGGAAGGTGCCGATGATGTAGCCGATGATGAAACCGGCCATGATGACGCCGTAAGGGCCGGGCCCGCGCTCCTTGCCCCTGACCCACCATCTTCCGCAGAGGAGGCCGGTGATCAAGGCGATCCCATACGTGAACCAGGGGCTGGGGGAGAGCACGCCGAGGACGATGCCGACAAAAAGCAGGACTAGCGCGATGATCTCTGCCCAGTCCGTGTTGAAAGGCGAGCCGTGCGACATCAGTATCCCTTGTAAAAGTACCTCTCCCAGACAAGATAATAGATGAGCCACCAGACCCAGGCGAAGAGGAAGCTGAGGAGGATGGTGATGAAGATGTTGAGCTCGGAATAGAAGAGGAGCACAGCTGAGGCGACCACCAGGCCGATGCACCACATATACGCCATCCTCGAGCCGAAGAACATGCGGCTTCCGTCAGAAGGGGGGATAGGCGTGAGCGTCCAGAGCGCCCAGAGGATGTTGAGAATAAAGGCGCTGTAGAACAGCTCGACGCCCGTGAACTCGTGGAGCACCCGGAAGACCATAGCCAGCAGGATGTTGGCGATGGGGCCGAAGATGGAGACAACGCCAAGGCCAAAGGGAGAGAGCATGTACTTGGCCCAGCCCAGGCGCTGGCCTGCCATGAAGTGGACGACGATTCCGCCGGGGATGAGGAACCAGAACCTGCCGCCGGAGATGAACGCGAGGACGACTGCGAATAAAAGGCCGGAAGTGGTAGGCTTGTACTCGGTGCGGTAGCCCATGACAGCTCCGACGATCTTCTGCACCCACGTGCGGCCGAACAGGGAGAGGGTGACGATGATGACTGCGCCGAGGAAGTTGACGAGGCCGACAGCGTAATCTGGAGTTCGATCCACGCCCCAGTCGTTGAAGGAGACGATGAAAGCCAGCACGACAATCGTGATGAGAAAGCCCTTCCATTCGCCCGGCTCGAAGCGCGCGTAGCGCTTGATCGCGTCCCAGCTGTCGAACCAGATGTTTCGCATGGGCTCTCTTTAGCGGACAGCTATAAAAAGGTTGTGTGAATTCAGAACCCCGCCTCCCCCAGAGTCCGAAGCACGTGCTTAATCTCATTGATAACCTTCTGCTGGTCATTCTTTCCAGACATCCGCACGAACTTGATGATGAGGTCTTTCAACTCCTCTACCCGCAGGAATTTTATTTTAAAGCGGTCTACAAGAAAATAGAACCTAAACGTGTTATATTTCAGCTCCTTTATGGCTGTCGCTCCAATCGCGCCAACATCCTTACCTTTCTTGGGATTCTCCTTAAGGGTAAACATCAAATCATAGATTTCTAAGGAATCCTGCTTGAACTTCCCGTCAATCTCTTCTTCGAGACTGCGCGTGACGATTACTTTCGCCATTTCGCGCGGGCCCGTGCAATGACTTCTTCGATGGGAGAAGTGTCCGTCTCGTCCATCAGGAGTTCCTGAAGCTGGCGCTCCTTCGCGCTGGTGAGGAGGCGACCCAAAATGGCATCATATGTCTCTCCCTTATGGCCGAACTCCTTAATCTGGTCCCGGATGTCTTCTGAGACGGCGATAGTCGTGTTCATGTTTATACCTCATTATAATTATTATAATGGCTATAACTTCTATATAAATCTTCCCATGAAATCTTTATAGAAGCTCTGAGATTCCACTTACGTGGCCGGCTCCGACGATGGCGAGGACAATGGCTTCCGGATAAAGATCCGCCAGCTTCTTCAGCTTGTCGGCCATAAAAGAATTGCGCTCCTCGATGAGGACCTTATAGATGGAAGGGTAGCGCTGCTTGATCTCCTCGATGAGGCGCTCGATGAGCTCCTGCTCAGGCACCTTGCAGAGGTCGATTTTCTCCTTCCTCACCTTGAAGAGGTCGGCGACCATGCGGCCCTTCTCCTTCCACGTGAGGGCCTTGGAGAATCTCCTGAGCGTGATCTCTATCGGCTGGTCGATGAGGGCGATGCGCTTGCCCTGCTTCTTGCCGAGCTCGATGGCTGTCTTCATCTCTGCGCCAGGATCGACGCCGACGGCCTTGCCGAGCTTCTTGCTGGCCCAGCTGCCGAGCTTCGCGAAGAGCCAGCCCTTGATGCCGACGGTGCCGATGTGCCTGACGCTCACCTTGGTTTTGCCTGAAAGGAGAGCCTGCAGACGGGACTTGTCGAGCTCTATCGCTATGATGTCTGGGTTGATACGTGAGAAGGCCGCTGTGATCTCGTCAATGCTCTGCTGGGCGATGTGGCTCGTGCCTAGCAAATGGATCCTTCCGAACGTGCGCATCCCGCTGAGGAGACGGAAGGAGTTTAAAAACCTGTATCCTGAGGCCCGAGAAATGTTTATATAGCTGGGAGCGATTCCGGGCGCGAGGGAAACCATGATTCCACTATTCTGGCAGTATGTGATCGGCATCGCCGTCGTCATCCTGTTCTTAATCTGCATCCGGATTGTGCGTCCGACACAGAGGGGACTGGTCGAGAGGCTCGGCAAGTACAGGAGGTACGCCAATCCCGGATTCCACTGGCTCATCCCCATCGTAGACCAGATGGTCAAGGTGAACGTCACCGAGCAGATGGTCAACGCGGAGCCGCAGGAGATCATCACGAACGACAACCTCAATGCGCGCGTGGATGCGCAAGTCTACTTCCGCGTAAAGCCGGACGAGGAGTCGGTCAAGGGTTCCCAATACAACGTCTATGATTACCAGGAGCAGATCGTGAGCCTGGCGCGAACGACGCTTCGCAATATCATCGGCACGCTTACGCTGAAGTCGGCGAACAGCGAGCGCGACAAAATCAACGGCGAGCTGATGAAGACGCTCAAAGAGGAGACGAAGAACTGGGGGCTCGAGGTTGTCAGGACAGAGCTGAAGGAGATCGACCCACCGAAGGACGTGCAGGACACGATGAACAAGGTTGTCAAGGCGGAAAACGAGAAGATTGCCGCCAAGGACTTCGCGCTCGCCAAGCAGACGGAGGCGGACGGCCTGAGGATGGCGAGCATCAAGGAAGCGGAGGGCAGCAGGGGAGCACGGATCCTAGAAGCAGAAGGAGAGTCGCAGGCCATCAAGCTCGTCAACGAGGCCGCCAACAAGTATTTCGTGGGCAACGCGCAGCTCCTCAGGAGGCTCGAAATGGTCGAGAAGGCGATGCAGAACAACGCGAAGATCGTCATTCCCGCGGGCACAGAGCTGGTGAACGTGGTGGGGGAACTGGCGGGCGTGGCGCCGATCCTGCGGAAGAAGGAGGGCAAGCAAAACCTTTAAATATCACGGCTTCCGTTACCATTCACAAATAACAAGGTGAGCGCATGCTGAAAATGAAACGGCTTCTGGAAACGTATGACATGAGGGTGTACACGGACTCGGGCGAGTATTTCGGGGACGTGGAAGAAAGCATCTTGCTGCAGACGAAGATCTTCGGCTGGCGGGTGAGGGCGACGAAGAACAGCTTCCTGAGCAAGGTGCTGGGCTCGGCGAAGGGAGTGATCGTGCCACACCAGCTCGTGAAGAACATCGGCGACGTGATGATCATCAGCAAGGCCGCTGTGCCAAACTATCAGGCAGAGGGCGGCGAAGCGGCCGAAGAGCAGTAAGCTTTTAGTGTAGGACAGAAGTTTCCGCTATCTTTATATGTTCCTCCTTCCAAGATAGTATTTTATGGATAAAAAGAGGGCCCTGGGGGCATGCTCCAGGGAGGTCGCTTTCTACCTGTGCACGGGCCAGTATATCACTACCCTGCACCAGCTTGCGATGGCGATCAGCGCCACCTCGCCGCAATGCTTCGCGTATCATGTGAACTCCCAGAAGAATGACTTCGCGCGCTGGGCCAGGGACGTGTTCGGGGAGGAAGAGCTGGCGAGGCGGCTGGAACAAACGCGGGAGCGCGACAGGACCATGGACATTATCTTGAATAGGCTACGGGAATTGCAGAACTGAGTTACGGCGCTTCTTCCGCTAACGCATACAATCCTCTCTTAAGGGAGGACTCGTCGCAGACTTTCGCGTGCGCCATCGGATTGATCATCCACTTCTTATGCGGCTGGCTGGGATTGGCGAAGATCATCTTCATGTCCCTTGTCTTGAACTGCTGCCACTTGTCGACGAGGGCATTAATGTTGCTCGTTTCATTTAACGTGACAATGCAGTCTGCTCCGATGGCGTCTGGAGGACCTTCTGTCAGATGCGGAACGACGCTTACTCTCTCCTTCCTCTCCTTGCGCTGGATGAGAAAGCCGTCCGGGAGGTCTTCGATGGAGACGATGGACTTCGTGAACGCGTCCCGGCTTTTGAAGTAATTCAACGCCCACTGCTTCAGTTCGTCCATGAAAAAAAATCCTGCCACCGCAATTTATAAATATTCCTGCCACTCTGAGGAGCCATGTTCATCAACAGCATCGATCCTGTTTTGCTTCATCTTGGGCCGCTTGAAGTCAGATATTACGGCATCATCTACGCCCTCGGCTTCGTCATCGCGTATCTCTTCCTGAGAAAGTGGAGCAAGGAGGGAAAGCTGCCGCTCGACGCGAAGCAGATTGACGATTTACTCGTGTATCTTCTTGTGGGCGTTGTCGCTGGGGCGAGGTTCTTTGAGATCGTCTTCTACCGGCCCTGGCTGTTCTGGACTGACCCGCTCGAGATCTTCATGGTGTGGCACGGCGGGCTGAGCTTCCACGGCGGCTTGATTGGAGCAATCGTTTCGATGTGGCTGTTCACCAGAAGAAGAAAGATTCACATGATGCCTCTCTTCGATGCCCTGGTCGTCCCGGCGATCCTGGGGCTGGCTTTGGGGAGGATAGCGAACTTCACGAATTCTGAGCTCTTCGGTCCGGCGACGAATGTGCCTTGGTGCGTCGTCTTCACGAGCGTGGACATGCTCTGCAGGCACCCCTACCAAATCTATGCGATGCTGTCGCACCTTCTCCTGTTCTTCATCTTGCTTTATGTGTATAAGAAACAGAAAAAAGAGGGGACAACGTTCTGGAGCTTCATCCTCGGCTATGGCATCCTGCGCTTCATCACCGATTTCTGGAAGGTGGAGACGAAGTTCTTTGGATTTGGAATGGGGCAGATTTTAAGCGTGGCGATGGTAGTTATTGGATTGATTGCGCTCTGGAAGCTCAGAACTTCGGGTGCTCGAGCGCCTGGACAAGCTCAGTCATAAACCTCGCCGCGGGGCCGCCATCGACGATGCGGTGGTCGTATGACAATGACAGATAGAGGATCGTGACGATAGCAATCTTTCCGTCCTTCACAACCGGCTCCTGCTGCATCCGTCCGAGGCCGAGGATGGCTGACTCGGGCGGGTTGATGATGGGCGTGACATAGGTGCCGCCGATGCTGCCGACATTAGTGAGGGTGAAGGTGCCATGCTGCATCTCCTCGGGCTTGAGCTTCCGATCCCTTGCCCGGTCAGCGAGATCCTTGATTTCCTTGGCGATATCGAAAAGTGATTTCTCATCCGCACCCTTGATGTTCGGGACGAGCAAGCCGGCGTCCGTGTCAATCGCGACGCCGAGATTGTAATATTTCTTGTATACAAGATTGTCTCCGTCAATGGACGCATTCAGAGCGGGATGGCTCTTCAGAAGGCCGGCGACGGCCTTGATGACATAGGCGAGCACCGTGAGCTTGATGCCCTGGCTTTCCGCTTCCTTCTTCTGCGCCTCCCTCAGGAGCGTGAGCTGGGTGACATCCGCGCGATCACAGTGCGTCGCTTGCGCTGAATTCTGCAGGGAGCGCATCAGGTTCCGCGCGATGGCCGCGCGGACTCCCTTCAAAGGCACGCGGTCTTCTGGGCCATATGATTTTTGAGCAGGTTGCCCTCCAGTCGCCTGCTGAACACTTTCTTTTGGGAATTCTGAACGGGGTGAGGATGGGACAGGGGCTGTTCCTTTCGAAGAAGCTCTGACATCGTCCTCAGTGATCCTGCCGTCGGGGCCGGAGCCCTTCACTCGAGAAAGGTCGACATTCAAGTCCCTCGCGAGCTTCCTCACCGCGGGCATGGCCTTGACTTGTGAGGAAATAGCGGCTGTCTGCTGGCTTCCTCTCCTGAAATTTATTTCCTGCGCTGCGGCTGAAGTCTGGCCGACAATGCCCTGGTTCGTGTCCACTGGCGGCGGGCTGTCGCCGGTGTCGAGCGTGAACAGCACTTTGCCGACATGCACAGTCTCGTCTTCCTTGAAGAAAAGCTTGGCGATTTTTCCCGCTTGCGGGGATGGGATGTCAACCACGGCCTTGTCTGTCTCGACCTGGCAGACGGGCTGGTCTTTCTTGACAGCATCGCCTTCTTTTACGAGCCACTTGACAATCTTGCCTTCGGCGATGCCCTCTCCCAGATCCGGGAACTTGAAGTCCATCAGAACTCCATCAACTCCTTCATCGCGCGGTGGATGCGCGGCTTGTTGACAAGATATAATTCTTCTCCGGCTGGCAGGGGCATGGTGATATCGTAGCCGGTGAGGCGCTTCACGGGCGCCTTGAGGCTAAGGTAGCATTTCTCGTGGATGCGGGAAGATAGTTCTGAGCTTATTGAACATGTTTTTGGCGCTTCCTGAATAATCAGCACCCTACCGGTCTTCTGGGCGCTCGCGAGAATCGTCTCGTTGTCAAGAGGAGAGATTGTGCGCAAGTCAATCAATTCAATGCTGTAAGGAGCGTCTTTCACCGCCTCCATGACGTCCTTGATGTAGGAGCCCCAGGTGATCACTGTCATGTCCGTGCCTTCCTGGATAATGTTAGCTTTGCCGATCGGCACCTCATACATCTCCTCGGGCACTTCTTCCTTGATCGAACGATAGACTTTTATGGGCTCAAGGAACATCACCGGATCGCCATGATTCACCGAAGCTATGAGCAGGCCTTTGGCGTCATACGGAGTGGAAGGCATCACTACCGTAAGCCCGGGAATCTGGGCGAGGAGTGCCTCTGTGGCCTCGGAATGGTGCTCCAAAGCGCGGATTCCGCCGTGGCAGGGGATGCGGATGACTACGGGAAGATTAACCGTGCCGCGCGTCCGGTTCCGATAGCGCGCCAGGTGAGCGACGATCTGGTTGAACGCAGGCAGATAGAAGCCCATGAACTGTATCTCGGCGATCGGCTTCAGGCCATTGATCGCCAATCCAATGCTCGCGCCGACAATCGCGGATTCAGAAAGAGGGGTGTCGAACACTTGATTGGGATATTTCTTAATCAAGCCGTCCGTGACCCTGAAGACTCCGCCGTCTACACCCACGTCCTCGCCCAAAATAAGGGCACGCTTGTCCTTCGCAAGCACCTGGTCCATGGCCTGGTTCAGGGCCTGCACCATCGTGAGCTTAGCCATGCTGGCCTCCAAGAGTGGACTTGAAATATTCGAACTGCTCCTGCAATTCCTGCGGCATCTCCGCGTAATGATACTTGAAAATATCTTCTGGGATGTAGGAGGTCTTCTCGGCTTCAGCGACTGCCTCCTCGATGATCTTGTCGCATTCCGCCTCGAGCGCAGCCTGCTTCTTGTCGTCCCAGAGATCGCGCTTTTCCAAAAACTTCCTTACCCGGGAGACCGGATCCTTGCAGAGCCACTTCTCCTCCTCTTCAGTGCTGCGATACTTCCTGGGGTCGTCGGCTGTCGTGTGCGGGCCCTGGCGATACGTATAGGCCTCGATCATCGTCGGGCCCTTTCCTTGCCGGGCGCGCTCAGCTGCTTCCTTCGTGGCGAGATAGACCGCGAAAATGTCATTGCCGTCCACCAGCACGCCGGGAAAGCCGTAGGCGACGGCCTTCTGGGCGAGTGTCTTCGACGAGGTTTGCAAGCTCCTTGGCAGGGAGATGGCCCACTGGTTGTTCATGCAGAAGAAAATCGTTGGAGTCTTGAACACTCCGCCAAAGTTCATGGCCTCATGGAACTCCCCTTCTGATGTGGCGCCGTCCCCGAAATAGACGATCGTGATCGAGTTCTCTCCCTTCAGCTTCTGCGCCCACGAGATGCCCACCCCATGAGGAATCTGGCTGCCGATCGGGACGCACAAAGGAGTCATCCTCAGCTTCGGCATGTTCTTGGAGCCCTGCTCGTTGCCCCGGAGATAGAGGAAGACATCCTTCAGCTTCGCGCCCCTCAACAGCCAGCCCGCCATCTCGCGGAAGGCGGGGACGATCCAGTCCTCAAAGGTGAGCGCATAGACTGAAGCGGCGGCCGCGGCCTCCTGGCCTGACTGAGGAATATACGTGATGAGCCGGCCCTGGCGCTGCATGGCGAGCGCTTTCTTGTCCGTCATCCGCGAAAGCGTCATCACCTGATAGAGCTTCAGGACATCGTCGTTCTTCAGCACGCCGTCAAAGCCCTGCGCCAAGTTGCCCTCGGCGTCGAGGACCTGGAGCATCTGGCCCTTCAGCGGGTCGTAGTTCTCTATGACCATAGAAAACAAGCACAGCGGCTGGGTTTAAGAAGTTTACTCCCTATCGGGTCGAGCTGTCAAAGATACTATCGAAAAAATGCGCCTCCTGGCAGGCAAACCGGTTTTGCCCTGCAAAACCTCGGGCTCAGATATGTCAGAGTTTCGAAGAAACTCTGAGCATGCTCAGAAATGCAAAACATTTCTGACACTTCGCCCGTCTGCGCCAGGAGCATTTTTTCTTATCAAACTTGAAGCAACGGTGCTTCCGAAAAGTAATCTTCTTCCGGGAATCCGATCAATGGATACAGCTCCTTCGGCACGCCGATGTCGGCGACCCACTTCTTCGCGTCCAGCGTTTTACATCCGACCTTGGGGAGGGAGAGGAAGAGGATATGGGAGGCCCGGACATACGGCTGGAAAATCGCGCCCTTGTCGGCGTCGACCCCTGAAGGGATATCGCAGGCAATCACCGGCTTTCCGGACTTGTTCAGCATCCTGATGGCAGCGGCGAAAGGCTCTCGCGGGGCGCCCTGAAGGTTGTAGCCAATGAGACAGTCGATGATAAGATCTGCCTTTGAGATTTCGGCCTTAAGTTTTTCAAGAGAAGAAAAAATGGGGACTCCAAGTGAAATCGCATCCTCCCGGAAGACCAAGGGTTCAGCGCGCGATTCTTTTGCCGCATACATCGCTACCTCGAATCCAAAGTTCCTAAGATGGCGCGAAGCCGCGAAGCCGTCTCCGCCATTGTTGCCTTTCCCGCAACAGATGAGAATAGTTCTTGACTTAGGGAATTCCTGCCTGACGAATTCCGCCAGCCTGGTTCCGGCCTGCTCCATCATCGCAAGAACAGGGACGTGAAATTTTTCCACCATCAATTCGTCCAGCTTTGCGCACTGCTCTCTCGTCGCCCAGGGGATCATATCCCTAGAAAATGAAAGGAGGTGATAAGGGTTGCGGTTTGGCGGTTCATCAGTTAAGGTTTTCTGGAATCCACAGGATGGCAACTGGACGGGCAACGAACACGTTGCCCTGCGAGCCACCCCGACGGGGCCATCCCCCGGCCCGCCCAGCGCCAACGAAACGAATGGCCTTATCCTCTGCGGAACATCGCCAGAAACAAGCTCGCTTAAGCCCGCTGCCTGCCCAGGACATACGCCTTGTCAATGTGGAGTGCCTCAATCCTCACCTTTTCCGGCAGCTTGTCCAGCAACGTGTTCGCCACGACATAGGAAACCGCGATGCCAGAGGCGAAGAGGAGGCGCTCGAAGGCGACGACCGGAACAAGCGCCGTCCATTGCGCGGCAGTCATAGGAACAGTGTAGAGCCAGATGACGCCGCCAACTGCGTGGGTGGTGAAGGTGGCGCCCAGGCTTCTCAGGAAGAGCTTGCCTGGGATTTTATTGGGGAGAAGAATGCCTAACGGAGGGATGAGCCAGTACAGAGAGAAATACCAAGCCTGGCCTGCGATAGGGTGCGTCATGAACAGGAGCATCGCGACAAGCGGGATGACAACCATGGCCGCATTCGACAGCTTGTCCTTCCTGAACTTCGCGAAATAGAAGACCGCGAAGAGCATGGGCAGGAGGCGCAGGATGTTGAGGAGAGAAAACGCTTTCCCAAAAACGACCATATTCAGGAGCTGGGATCCAAGCACGGCAAGAATTCCGAGCGGCGTGCCCAGGAAGGCGCCGGCCATGGGGCCGAAAAACTGAAAGACCGTGAAGAACTGGTTCTCCGCCCCGACGAGAGGGGAGAAGTTGAGGTTCATCGCTACGAATGCGGCTACCAGAAAGACCGCCAGGAAGAGGGTTTTCTTGAAGTTCATTGTCTCACCCAAAGGGGCATTTGAAAGAAAAAGGCGTATTTATATCTATCGGCTTTTCTTCACAGCTTCTTCATCCTCAACAACAAAGAATTGGAGACGACGCTGACTGAAGAGAGGGCCATCGCGGCGCCCGCGATTATGGGGCTGAGGAGCCATCCGGTCCATCCGTAAAACACGCCCGCCGCGACCGGGATGCCGATGACGTTATAGACGAGCGCCCAGAACATGTTCTGCCGGATCTTCGCCATCGTCTGGCGGGAGAGCTTGATGGCCTTCGCGACATCCCTCAGATCGTCTTTCATCAGCACAAGATCTCCGGACTCCATCGCGACATCGGTGCCTGAGCCCATCGCGGCGCCGATATCCGCCTGGGCCAGCGCCGGGGCGTCGTTGATGCCGTCTCCCACCATCGCGACCTTGCCTTCCTTCTGGAGCTTCTTGACGTAATTCGCCTTGTCTTCCGGCAGGACTTCAGCGAAATACTTGATGCCAAGCTTTCCGGCAATCGCCTTGGCTGTCCGCGCGTTGTCGCCGGTGATCATGTAGACGTCAATGCCCATCTTCTTGAAGAGCTGGATGGCTTCAGGAGAGGTTTCCTTCATCGTGTCGGCGACGGCGACCAGGCCAACAAGAGATTTGCCCTCAGCGAGCATCATCACGGTCTTGCCCTGCTCTTCCAGCGCGTGGAGCTTCTCCTCGTGCGCCTTGAGCGAAATGCCTTTCATGAGCTTGACATTCCCAAGAAGATAGTGCTTCTTCCCCAGCGTCGCGGACACGCCGTGGCCGGGGACAGCCTTGAATCCTGTGACTTTCTTTAGAGCCAGCTTCTTTTCCACAGCTGCCTTCACGATCGCGTCCGCCAGCGGATGCTCGCTTCCCTTCTCGATTGACGCCGCAAGCGTCAAGAGCTCCTTCTCGCCCACTTTCGACACAGACACGAGATCTGTGACTTCAGGCTGACCTTTGGTGATGGTGCCGGTCTTGTCGAGGATGACGTGCGTAATCTTATGCGCGGTCTCCAGGGCTTCGCCTCCCTTGATGAGGATGCCGTTCTTCGCGCCTTTTCCTGTGCCGACCATGATCGCTGTTGGCGTCGCCAATCCCAATGCGCAGGGGCAGGCGATGACCAAAACTGAGACGCTGGCTATCAGAGAGAATTGCACATCCTTTGAAACGACAAACCAAATGATGAAGGTGAGGATAGCGATTACGAGAACCGCTGGAACAAAATAGGCCGAGACAGCGTCGGCGAAGCGCTGGATCGGGGCCTTGCTGCCCTGCGCCTCCTCGATGAGCCGGATGATATGGGCGAGCGTCGTGTTGGCTCCGACTTTCGTGGCTTTGATGGTGAGCAGGCCGTGCTTATTGATGGTGGCGCCGATAACTGCGTCTCCCGGCTTCTTCTCGATGGGAATGCTCTCTCCGGTGACCATGCTCTCGTCAATGGAGGAATGGCCTTCCTCAACAACGCCATCGACCGGCACCTTCTCGCCCGGCTTCACGATGACCAGATCCCCGACCTGGACATCGTCTACGGGAATCTTCATCTCCTTGCCCTTTCTCAGGACAGTGGCTGTCTTGGGCTTCAACCCAATGAGGCGCTTGATAGCTTCACTCGTCTTGCCCTTAGCCCTGGCCTCGAGCCACCTGCCGAACAAAACAATGGTGATGAGGATAGCGGCGACCTCAAAATAGGTGCCTTCGACGCCGGCAAGCACGGCATAGACGCTGTAAAGATAGGCGGCGGAAGTGCCGAGGACGATCAGCGTGTCCATGTTCGCGCTCCAGCCGCGCAGGGCGGTGAAGGCGCTGACGTACATGTGCCAGGCAGCCCCCCCTTGCACGGGAGTCGCAAGGATCCAGATGATGATGTCACGATAGGGTATTTCCAAGAACGTCAGGAGGAAGAGGGGGAGCGTGAAGGCCAGCGAAAAGAGGAAGAGGCGCCAACTCTTTTTGAGCTCCTCCTGCCTCGCCTTCGCATCCTGTTCCGGGTCGATCACGCCGGAGCTCTCGGCAGCGTCATAGCCCTTGCTTCTTATGGCTGCGATAAGGGCGTCTGTCCCGGCCTTGCTCTCGTCCACATCCACCGTCGCCTTGTTGGTGGCGACGTTGACGTTCGCTTCCTTTACACCTTCCACTTTGGAAAGCGCCCGAGTCAGGAGCGTCGCGCAGCTCGCGCAATGCATGCCCTTGACATCGAGGACGATTTTTTTCATATTACGGTGAAGCTTCCCTGACCCATGCCCATGGAGCACGTCATCTGGTAGGTGCCGGGCTTCTGCGGCGTGAATTCAACGGCATTGTCCTGGTCTGAGAGGGTTTTCCGGATGCCCATGCCGGGGATAACAAGCGAGCGGAGGCAGCCTTTCACGGTGCTCATCTCAAAGACCAGGCGCACCGGCTGGCCGACCTGAAACTGATTATTGTCAAGAACATATTTGTAGCCATCCTCCATGCGGACATTCGCAATCATGGCGTCGGCGGCGCGCTGTTGAGCCGGCTGGCCCTTGACAATATCTTGCGGCGTAAACGTCGTCCCCTCTATGATATTCTTCGCCGCGACAGCGGCAACGCCCACCAGCAGCAGGAAGGCGATGATTGACAGCGCTTGCTTCATCGTTTCACCCCAGGAAGGCCGACTTCGGCGCGTAGAGCATCAGCAGGGTGAGGCCTGCTGTGACGATGAGACTGGCAGAGGCGAACAGCTGGAAGTCAGCCGGCCTGCGCTCCACCTGCCTATGCTCGACGACTTCCTCGATGATCATGTAGGAGAATCCAGCAAGGATGAGGACATTCAGGGCCATGAAGAAAGGCATGAAGATCAGAAGATTGTTGGAGAACATCATCAGGGAAATCATCGGCCCCATGGTGCCGCCCATCAGCCCGGCCATCATGCCCTGTAAGGTGCCCATGATGCCGCAGCAGTGGCCCGCAATGCCTCCGACGACCGCGCCCAGCAGCATGCCCACCATCGCACCGGTGAAAAAGCCGTTGACGGCGCCGACGACAGAGCCGACCATCAGCCCGGCCTGCATGCCGATGATCATGCCGATCATCATGCCCACCATGCAGGTAATCTTCGCCCGGTAAGCGGTGAAATGCCAGAGCGCGGCTCCCAAGGTGACGACGCTCAGATCCAGATAGAAGAGCCACCACCCGTATCTCGACCAGAAGCCGGGAATTCCGCGGAAAAAGGCGCCGACGAGAAGGAGATCGAAGGCTGCCAGCAACAGGAAGACGATCAGCGTGTACTTGACGCCCTGCCATTCGATGGCGTATTTCACCCGGTTTTCCCTGAAGTCACGGAGACGCTCCTTCATCGTCTTCCGGTCAAAGGGCTCTGTGGAAGCGCGGAAGCCTGAGTTCCGGATCATCTGCACGATGTTGTCCGGCTTGACCAGCGCCTCATCATATTCCACATCAACGGCCTCAGAGGCGATTTTGAGCTTTTCGATCCCTTGCAGCCCATGGAGCTTCCGCTCGATGACGCGGACGCAACTGTGGCACTCGATATCCGGGACGTAAATCGTCGCGTTCATGCCTGATACCCTTCTTTCCTGATGGCTTCCCTGACCTGATCTAACGTTGCCGGAGCCTCGAAATCCACGTCTACCTTCCCTTTCTCGTGATGCGCCTTGACGCTCTTCACTCCCTGGATATCTCCGACGCTGTCCTGGATCAGCATATCGCAGCTCTTGCAATGCATCCCTTTGACGTTTATTGTTGCTTTCATGTGTTCGCCATCATCTCTTTCATTATACCGTTATGACATAGGTATTAATATCCTTGCCTCAGAAAAGAGGCATTTAAAACCTTTACATTTTGGAAATTTGTCCTCCAGACCGTTCAAAATGCAGAAATATCTCATTTCAGAACGACGAGGTTGGTCATGCCCCTCCGCCTGCGCTCAACCAGCCCTTTCTGCTCCAAGCGATCAAGGAGGCGCGTGACGCGCACCTTGGTGAAGCCGGTTTCGGTGATAAGATCGCTTTGGTACATCGAGCCCTCCTTCAGGCGGATTGCCTCATAGATGCGCTTCTCCTCATCGTCAAGCTTGGAGAGATCCGCCTTCGGCAAGGAAGGCGGAATGTTTGGAGATGAGGCAGGCGCCAGCAAGACCAGGCCCATCGCAAGAACGATAGCTGATAGCGCAAAGCCGACGATGAGCAGCCAGGATGTGTTGCTGGTATGTGCCGGGCACTTGGCCATGTCAGGATCGGGGCTGGCGCTCACGATCTGGCAGAGGAAGACATTCTTCTTGTCTGTGTCTTCCTTGATAAGCGTCAGCACTCCAACCAAAAGGAGGGCAACGGCGATGAGCGCCAAGCCAGCGCTTTTCCTCTTTGTCAGGCCGAAGGGAAGCTTCATGGTTATCCGCCCCATTGATAGAGCCGTTCCTGCACCGCGGGAATGCCGGTTATCGCAATCTCGAACTGGTCGCTCGTCGCGCCCGCATTGAAGACGAGGGAGCTGGAGACATGGTGGCCTGAAAGCCGGGGAGGGTTCTGGGGAGCGATTTTCCTGCCTCCCAGATTCAGGACCGCCTGCCGGGAAAGGTCAAACTGAGACAAATCTACGGAATGGGTGTTTGCGCCCAGGTCCACGACGAGCAGGGTGCCTTCCCAGCGGGGGGCAAGCTCAATGGCCACATCGCCCTGATCCACGGTTCCGGTGATAAGAGGCTCATAGCTGAGCTTTGTGGCCGGTTGCGGAGCTGCGCAGCCGGCGAGAAAAACAACGGCTGCGATCACAAGCAACGCGTATTTATTGTAGAAGTCGGGTTCAATACCCCGGACTTCACTCCGACTTCTACAATCCCGAACCCCATACGTTCGAATACTCCGGGCTTTAGCCCGGGGATGAGTGCGGGTCTCGTTATTCATGGCAGGTCCCTCCTGAGGGTTTCCATCGACCCTTTATCCAGAGAATAATGCCAGCCAGCACAATGCCTCCTCCGAGAGTCCAGAATACCGCCGCCTTGTCCGGAGCAAAAGGAGTTCCCGCGACGATGAGCCCTGTGTTGATGATGAGGAGGTTCCTTGAGATGCATTTCATCTTCACGTAGAGGGCGAATGAGATTGTCAAGAGCACGACGGCGAACGCCCAGATGGGAACAGCGATCTGCGTGAGGAAGAAGAGCGGCATTCCTGTGATGGTGATGCCGATGAGGCCGAGCAGCGCAATGACGCCGAGGCAGACATTATGGCAGATCTGCCAGGAGCCGAGGATGCTCGCTGCGCCGGAGATGCCGGCAGTGGCGCCAATGGCCTTGTCCTTCAATTTGGCCTTCAGTTGCTTAGTGCCCACAGCAGCCTCCATGGGCATGGTCCATCTCTTTCTTCCTGTGCGCCTCATATTTCCGCAAGCAGTCGTCGCTGCAGAACCATTTTCCGTCCTTCAGCATGCCTTTTCCTTCGATCTCCTTCATCCCGCAGACCGGGTCGGTTTTCTTGAATGGCCACATGCGTATCACCTGCCGCGAGGCGGATTGAAACACCTTTAGTATCTTGTCCTGCAACTAGTTTCTGGGCTTGGCCTACAGATCCTTCCTCATCTCCTCAAACTCTTTCTTTGAGAGTTCGCCCTTGGCATATCTTGACTTTAAGATTTCCAAAGGATCCTGGGCCTTGTTCTGGTTGACGAGCCAGACGATGAGCCAGATGACCGCCACCCAAAAGAGCAGGATGAAGAGCCAGCTGACAGGCCCCATCCCCCAGCCCATGGCCGAACTTGTGTATCCCATCATCTGCGTTCGCCTCCTCAACTGCCTGTGCCTATATAAGCCGTATGGAGCCGACCACCAGAAAACTTAAAAAGCGTTCGGGCGGCTTACGCGCTTCGGCTGCAAGCACCGTGCATAGCTCCTGTCTGGCCGCTTGCTTCTGCGCCATGCATACTTTGATGCATCGCATCCATCTGGGCCTTGGCTTCCGGAGTGAGGCTCTGATGCATGGCCGCCATTTGAGCTTTGACTTCTGGCGCCAAGCTCTGGTGCATGGTGTTCATCTGAGCTAACGTTCCTTCATCGAGATTCTTCATCATATCTCCATGATTGCCCATCATGCCTGTCGCTGCGACTCCATTCATTCCATTTGTCGTTGCCCTGCCATTCCCACCATGCGCAACGGCGCCAACTGCCCCTACGAGCAGAAGCATCGCAGCGATACCGAGCAAGGTTGCTGTTTTTGTGTTCATTGTTTTGCCTCTGTTTCTATTTTAGCTGCAGCTCTTCCCTTTCTCCATGGGCTTCATCCCCGCAGATGCACGAGCCCAGCATTTTGCAGATGTCCACACTCATTTCTCCGAATTCTGTATGCATTGTCCTGACACAGTCTTCGCAGCCGTTCATGGTTTCCCCTCTGGATGCTGAATGACCTGAGATCGCGTCGCGGAATCATGCAGATTGACAGCCAAAGCTCCCTTTTATACTTCGTTAAGGCCTTCTCTGGAGCGGCTCTGCAGAAAGCTTAAATAGGGCATTTTGGAAGCACGGATTATGGCGGCCTACATTTCTCCGGCCTGGTTCTACGGCTATGACGCCGCGTTCCAGCTTCTCTTCGCGGTCATCACGCTCATCATCGCGGCATTTTCGTTCAAGGTTTACAAGGCGAGCGAACAGCGGCCCGCGCGACTGCTCGGATTCGCCTTCCTCTTCATCTCCCTGGCTTTCCTCGTGCAAGCTTTGTTGAGCGCGCTGCTGGTCTCCGGGGCGCAGGAGCGCGCCTGCGACCTGATCGGGCTGACGCTGGTCGGATTGTGCGAATCGGTGGGCATTCTCCTGCACATCGCGCTCATGCTCACCGGCCTGGCGCTCCTCGTGCTCCTGGCGGTGAAGCCGGCCGGCAAAAGGACGCTTCTCTTGCTCTTGGGAGTGACGCTCATCGCTCTCGCTGTAAGCGGCGACGCCCTGCTGACGTATTATCTCTTGTCTTCGTTCTTCCTCGCCTTCATCTCCTGGCACTTCATCGAGAATTATCTTTCAAACAAGCAGACCAAGACGCTGCTGGTGGCGCTCGCCTTCCTCTTCCTCTTCTTCGGCAGCTTCCACTTCCTCCTCGCGGTCAACCATGAGATCTTCTACGTCCTCGGCCATTTCCTCGAGCTTGCCGCGTATCTCCTCATCCTCACGAATTTATACGTGGTGCGGAAATCATGAAAGGAAAGCGGGACCGGCTGGGCATCATCAACGACATCCTCGAGATTGTCCGCGACAAGGCGCAGGTGAAGCCCACGCAAGTCATGTACAAGGCAAACCTGTCGCATGAGATGCTGACTTCGTATCTCAACGAGCTGCTGACGAAGGGCTTCCTTGTCGAGCATTCCGACAAGGCGGGCAGGAAGACCTACGCGCTCACTGAAAAGGGATTCCATTTCTTGAGAGACTACAAGATCATCAAGGGATTCGTGGAATCCTACGGATTGCAGGAGTAAAAAATACTGTTTTTGTATCCACTTCAAAAAATGAGGCGCAGACGGTCATTTTCTACGAAAATGCCCTATACTCACGAACAAAATAATTATACAAAAGTTGTTCGTAATAAGCAAAAGACGCCATCCTGTCTAATAATTTGTGTCTTTTGCTATACTCAGGCAAAGCCTTCGTCTGCGCCAACTCAGTTCTCCGCCTATGAAACTAGTTGCATCATTAGGTTATAAAGGTGTTTCAAAATTCTAGGGTGGAGTGAGAACACATGCCAACAGAACCTGAAAAATCAAGCACCAGCAACAAGCGGCTCATCTGGCTGCTCGCGATCGCGCTGGCGGTGATTGTCTTCAACACGATGCAGATGCAGGCGCTGAAGACGGCCATCGCCAACAGGCCAAGTGTGCCGACTGGTCAATCACCGGTAGCGGCAGCTGGCGACGCTCCTTTCCCGACAGGGATTCCCGCAATCTACGGGAATGAGCTGGGCGTGAGCTTTGACGCGGTTTCGCCCGCTACGCCGGATTTGGCTGACAGCACGATCCAAAGGCTCGGCCAGCTTGATGTTGATCTTACCCTGAACGCAGAGCAGAAAAAGCGCTACATCAACGTGCTCTACACCCTCAATAAAGGCATCTCTTGTGAATACTGCTGCGGGGCCCGGGCTGTCATCTTCGAGAACGGGGAGGCAGCCTGCGGATGCGCGCACAGCTTCGCCATGCGCGGGCTGACGAAATATTTAATCATAAACCACGGCGCCCAATATACTGATGAACAGCTGCTCGAGGAAGCGGGCAAATGGAAGATGCTGTTCTTCCCGACGCAGATGGGCCAGAAGGCGGCGGTGCTCAAGGCAAATGGAATTGAGCCGACCGTGATGAATCTTGCCAGCAATCAATACCGCGGCGTAGAACGCGGACAAACACAAGGAGGTGGGATGGTTGGCGGATGTTGAAAAGAAGGACGTGAAAGACACCAGCACTAAAGAGAGGATGACTCTCGTGCTCACCATTGTTGTTGTGGGCTTGCTGCTGTTCTCGGCAGTCCAGGCCCTCGAGCTCAACTCGATGCGAAAGAGCCTGTCTACCGGAAATGTCGCGAGCGGCAGCCCCGCGCCGCAACAGCAGCAAGTCGCGCGGCCTGCAGCAAGCGCGCCGTCCATGGTCGGCGGATGTTGAGTCCATGAAAGCGTGGGTCATCGTTGTCCTCGTGATCATCGCGGTCGGCCTTGTGTGGGGGCTCAAGCGGCCTGTGACCCGGGACGCGGTCCAAGCTCCGGCTGACGCCATCCTCTTCAAGGGCGCGTCATGCGGATGCTGCGGGGTGTATGTAGACTACCTTCAGCGCAAAGGATACACGCTGGACATCCGGAACCCTGCGGATATGGATGGGGTGAAGGCGCAATACGGGGTGCCATCCTCGATGCAGAGCTGCCATACGACGGTGATCGGAGGGTATTTCGTGGAAGGCCACATGCCCCAGGAGGCGATCACGAAGCTGCTCGCGGAAAAGCCGGACATCAAGGGCATCGCCCTGCCCGGCATGCCGATGGGCGCCCCGGGAATGCCTGGCGCGAAGAACCAGCCCTGGATTGTGTACGCTGTGAACAACGATGGCTCGACGACGGAGTTCATGCGGATATGAATGCGCGGAAGCTGTTGGCGCTGGTGCCGGGGCTGGCTGCCCTGCCATCAGCTTTGGCGCACTGTCCGCTGTGCACGATTGGCGCCGGCATAGCGGTTAGCGGCGCCCTCTGGCTGGGCGTGAAATCCATTGTCGCTGGCGTGCTTTTCGGCGCCTTCGCCGCGTCCATGGGGTGGTGGGCGGCGAACGCGATCAAGAAAAGGTTCAAGAAAGAGTGGATTCCCTTCCAGCACGCAGTGATTGTGCTGGCCTCTTTTTTCCTGACAGTCCTGCCTCTCGTGCCGCTTGTGCCGGGAGTGATCCCCTTCTATGTTTCGCTTGGTGGGGGGTATGGGACGCTGCTCAACCGCACCTATGTGCTGAATTCCTTCTTCCTGGGCAGCCTGCTCGGGCTTGCGGTCCTTTCTGTCACGCCGTGGCTCAGCGAGCGCATTACCTTCCTACGCCATGGGAAGCGCGTCCCTTTCCAGCAGGTGCTCTAGATGGAACCTGATATGAAATTGAAATCTGACGTTACTGATGTTAAAATAGAATCCGATGTCAAAGGATGGCTCGAGAAGCTGCGCACCAACGCCGCGGATTTGTCGCGGGATGAGGACTTGAGCATCGCGCTGATGAACCTCATCTCGCTGGAGGAGCACCTCTTCTTCACGGCGATGAAGACGGACAACCAAGCGTATCTTGACATGCTTTTGGAGGTTCGGGTCGTGCGGACGCAGATGCAGGCGAGGATGGTGAAGGATCCTGAAGGTGAGGAATGGTGCATCAGCAAGCACCTGCTCGCGGCGAGCATGCGGCTGTACGAGGTCGGGACAAAGGAACTGTCTAAGGACAGGAAGGCGGCCTGGAACGCCTACACGCACGCGTTCAGATTGTATTCGCTTTTCTTCGCGATCAATCTTAAATTGGTGAAGCCGGAGAAAATCGCACAGAGCGAGGCCCTGACGCAGGAGGAGAAGAAGATGTCCAAGTTCTCTGCGCTCATCAAGAAGATCGTCGACTGCTGCAAGGAATGGTGAATCTGAAGATGCTGAAACGGGGGTCTAGTAGGGCGGGATTCCTAGACGTTATTTGGGACGGCTGTCGGGCTTCTGCGAAGCCCTCGTCGGTGGCCGGTTATCTCACTTCGTTCGAAATGTCAGAATTTCTGAGCATGCTCAAAAACCACGCTACGACAGTCTTAGCCAGGTGGTTTTTGACATCTCATGCGAAGCCTGAGATGATGCTCGGCCAGCGCGCAAAGAGGGGCATGAAGCCCCTGGCCCGGGCTGGAAGAATCCTGGAGCACCCCGGATCCGATGCGGCCGACCAGCGTCCCACTTTTCCCGCTTAACTTGACTGCATCGAAGTCAGATATGTTAATAAGAGGAGGTGATGCCATGGGACCGAAAAAGCCGTGCTGCCATTAGATTCTTGGAGCCATGAAGTGAAAACGGAGTGAAACCATGAAACAAAACCTAGGAAAGGTGGACAGGATATTGCGGTTCGCGCTGGCGTTCTGGTGGCTCGGCCCGCTTGCCCCGAGCTATGGCGCTGCGTGGGCGAATGCGCTGACAGCCATTGTAGGCTGGATTGCGCTGGTTGAGAGCTTTATTGGATGGTGCTGGCTGCACACTTCCTTGGGAATACATACGAAGAATCAGTAAAAAGGTTAAGCCGGATTCGAGAGGGTTGAGACAGAGCGCTGAACCTACGCCTTTTTATACGCAAAAGCGTTCTTCTGGTGTGGGTGGAACATGCAAACCTATCCTATCGGAACAGTGCTTTCGTGGGGGAATGCGCGAGAGACAGCGTTTCGCGGCGACGCGCTCCAGGAGATGCGTGACCGAGGATGGATTCTTGATTTTGCAGAGGGACAGGTCGTCGCTACCGCTCCTTTGACGCGGCTCTTTCGCGGATTCCAGGAGCTTTTCCGGCAGGAAGTTGCCGGGCCATTGGGATTTGAAGAATGGACGCTCCCACGTCTTCTACCTCAGAAAATCTTGAGAAGATTTGGGAGCGTGGAGTATGCGCCAGGAACGCTTTTCGAAGCCCGGTATTACTCTGAATCCCATCCCGGAAGAAGCTATTTCCTGGACCCTGTGCAGAGCGCGGGGCTCTATCATGCGCTGTCAAAGCATCCTCTTCCCACAGATATCCTGCCTCTCAAGGTCTTCGAGACGCTGGGCGGGCCGCAGTGGAGAAATGAGGCGCCTTCGGAATTGCATGGCATCGACAAGCTCGTGGAATATCTCAAGATGGAGCATGTCTATGTGGGAACTCCGGAACAGGTGACCGAGAGCAGAAGAATCCAGAAACAAACTTACGAGCGGATTTTTGACGAACTCGGGCTGGTCTATCGTGTTGTCGTCGGAGCGCCCTGCCATTCCTCGCCCCAGAATACCGCGCGCTACGAGAAGGCGAAGACGCTCGATGAAGTGCCCCTGTTTGACTTTGAATTGTATATCCCTTCAGAGGACCGCTGGATGGAGGTCTGCGGGGCATGCGTGGAGGAGACTGAAAACACAGAAGCTTTCGGCATCACATCAACGAGCGGGGACGTGCTTTGGAGCGGATGTTCAGGGGTCGGGCTGCACCGACTTGCCTATGCGTTTCTCGCTCAGATGGGGTTTGATGAGAAGAACTATCCTGAGCTTTTCTTAAGGCATCTTCCGCCTGTTGGCGCTGTTCAATTCTCAGGACGCCCATGATTTCCGCTATCGCTTCAAAGGCCTATCAGATTCTCCGGTCACGAAGAGTTTCCCGCGCGCCACCGAGTTTCCCTGAGAAAATCCAAGAAAGCCTTGACGCCACCACGTGGCATGCCCATCAGCCACTGGAAATCTACCTCCTTTGGGGCGGATCGAAAGAGTCTCCATCTAGGCGGGCGGATGAGGCTGACCGCGAGGCGCTTGAGCGGCTTTCCTGCCTTACCCGGGAGATCAATGGACTCCTCGAACCAGCCGATGGCTCTTTGGAAACGCGCATCCTGTTTTGCGATTGGCATCACCGTGTCGCCAACGGAAAGGACGCTGATGCGATTCGAGCGTATGGGGAAGATGTAAGGCACCTGGCTGTTTCGTCCGGCCTGTTCTTTGTCTATCTCAGCGATTTCTACACTCCGGGCGTTTCCTGCAAAGTGAGCCTCGCATCGGCCCTGAATAGCATCGGCGATCCCGCCATCCGAGCCAAGACTGACGCTCTCTTCCTCCAGGAAGGATTCAGAAAAATAGCGGAGGAAGCCGCGATAAAGCATTCTGACCTCGTGAAGCGCGGGGCTTCTGCTGAACTGGCGGCCCGGATATACGTCCAGATGGAATTGGATTTCCTTTCGCAATTCGTTTAGCGATCCCTCTCTCCAGCGTCCAATCGCTGAGGCGGTGCCTGTCCCGATGCTCTACCTGCATTCCTTTGGGCCCGGCCATCATGAGTGCCCGTGGTATACCACTAAGCATGCTTGACTAGCCATAATGTTATAAAGCAGAAAAGCTTCTCGTTGCTGGTGGAAATTCCATGGAGAAAAACCGCCTGATCCTGTGGCTGTACGTCACATTCTTCTCCGCGCTTGGGGTGGTGAGCGCTTTCCGGGCGGAGCTTACGGTAGTGGATAATTTTTTTGCCGCGGCGTTCTGCGGGTTCGTCCTCTATCTGAGCAGGAGCCATAAGATCAGCGCCCGCACTGCGCTGTTCGCCGGGCTCATCTTCATGCTCCACATCATCGGCAATCTCGCGCTCTACTCTGCAGCCGAGCTCAACTATCACTGGGACTGGTTCGTGCACTTCTCCTCCGCGCTCTTTTCTACGGTGACGGTGATCTCCTTCCTGATAGAGAATGGAATGTGCCGGGGGTTCCACTCTGCGGCGGCGATCGGCTTTTTCCTGACCGTCTCCACCGGCGCGTTCATCGAGATGGGGGAGTATGGCGGCTTCATCCTCATCGGCTTCGGGAAAGGCTACCTCGGCTTCGGCGAGGGCGACAACAGCCAGAACTTCGGGCCGTGGGAGAACAGCTCGCTGGACACGACCTTCAATTTTCTCGGAGGAGCCATAGGCATCATGGTGGCCGCGCTCCTGTTCCGGCGCGAATTGAGGGGCCTGAAGAATCAACGCAAGAATTCTAAGAAGGCTTAGCCTTTTCTTGTACCGCCAATAGAGGAAAAGCCCTTTTTCCTTGATGATCCTCACTTTCTCAAGGCATCATCTTTCATGAGCTTCTTTAATTCAAATATGAATTCAGAGGCACGCTTAAGCGAGGTCTGAGCTTTGCTTTCCTTTATCTCTTCGAGCATATTGTACTGAAACCTTGACCGCTTATCAAGCTCCAGAGAATACAATTCTATGACTGACTCCGCTTTTGCGCCTGCTATTTCCAGGGCGTCCTTCTGTATCGCTTCGTAATCCTCTATACGTTCTTTCTTGAGTTTATCAAGCACGAGGACGATCAAGGCGTCACTTGTTACTTTGTGGGCTATCTTGTCCTGAGTTTTGTAGCCGTACTTAAGGAGAACCGCGTTTGCCATATAGAACATTGAATAACTCATGTTCGACACCTCTCGGTTAGCTCGTCGAAGAATTTGTTGAGTAAACAATTTTGATTTATAAAGAGCAGACAATCGTGGATATTTTCACGA
>JAGVXW010000050.1 GCA_018303575.1 Candidatus Woesearchaeota archaeon | reverse complement strand
CTCAGGCCGTCAACGCCGTAGGAGAGGGGGTTGAGGCGGATCACTATGTCGAGCGCCCTTGGCAGATTCGTGACGGGGAAGAGGGAGCCGGAGAGGAAGAAGATGGGCATGATGAGGAGATTCATGATGAGCGGGAAGGCCTGCATGTCCTCCAATCTCGAGGCAATGGCTGTGCCAAGCGCGGTGAACATGAGGGCGACCAGGAGCATGAAGAGGAGGGCAATGGGAAGCGCCCAGAAGGAATGGATGCGGAAGCCGAGGGCGAAGGAGATGAGCGTGATGATGACGCCCTGCATGATGGCGACGGTCGCACCGCCTAATGTGCGGCCGATCATGATGCTGATCCTTGAAACAGGGGCGACAAGCGTCTCTTTTAAGAAGCCGAATCTCCGGTCCCAGATGACCTCGATGCCGGAGAACATTGAAGTGAAGAGAATAGACATCGCGATGACGCCGGGAGCGAGGAACTCGAGATAATTGCCGCCTCCCGCCTTTTCATAGATGGGCCCGAAGCCGAAGCCAAGCGCGACGAGGAAGAGCAGGGGCTGGCCAAGAGAGCCGACGATTCTCGCCTTCGAGCGCAGGTAGCGCTTCACTTGCCTCAGCCACATGATGGGAATGGCTGTCATCGGCCCCACATCCGCTTCGCCTGGCGCATGTGATCCGCGGCAGTTGCTGATTCCTCCCTGATGCTGTGGCCGGTGAGCTTGAGGAAGGCTTCCTCGAGGGTCTTGCTTTTTGTTGATTTTTTGATTTCGGAGAGCGCGCCTTGCGCAACAATCTTCCCCAAGTCGATGATGGCGATCCTATCGGCCATCTTTTCTGCCTCTTCAAGATAATGGGTCGTGAGGAAGACAGTCATGGATTCCTTCTTGTTCAGCTCAAGGATATGCTTCCACATCGCCTTCCTTGTCTGCGGATCCAGCCCCAAGGTCGGCTCATCGAGGAAGAGGATTTTCGGGTGATGGATGAGGCCCCGCGCGATCTCCAGGCGGCGCTTCATGCCTCCTGAAAACGTCTTGACCAAAAAGTGTTTCCTTGACTCCAAGCCCACAAATTCGAAAAGGTAGGAGATGCGTTCTTTTGCCACTTCTTTCGGCACACCATAGAGCGCGGCATGGAATTCCAGGTTTTCCATCGCGGTGAGCTCATCATCCAGGCTGGGATCCTGGAAGACGATGCCGAAGCTTTTCCGCACGTCGGCCTGCTGGTACAAGGGATTGTAGCCATTGACGCTCACGCTTCCGGCTGTGGGCCTTGATAATGTGGTGAGCATCTTGATTGTCGTGGTCTTGCCCGCGCCGTTGGGGCCGAGAAACGCGAAGATCTCGCCCTGCTTTACCTCAAAAGAGATGCCGTCGACTGCCTTGAGCCCCTTGAAGTCCTTCACCAAATCTTTTACAGCGATCGCTTGCATCGGTTTTGCGATAGGAGAGGAGCGTATATAAAGTTAATGAGGGGGAAAGGCATGATTAAAATTAAATAGGGATCTGCATCTCCTTCCCCCATGAGCGTTACCCTGAAGACAAAACATTCCTGGTTTTAGTAGCCACAGCTCTTTTCTCGCTCCCGGAAGCCTTAAAAACAAAATACGCTTTGTAAGGACCATGCCACGAATAGCGGTCGTGAACAGGCAGTTGTTCAACCCGCACGAGTCACAGCTGATGGCGGACCTGTGCCCGGTGAACCGGAGAGGGGAGCCGTGCATCACGATCAACCCCGCTGACAAGAAGATCGACATAGATGAGAAGCTCTGCATCGGCTGCGGAATCTGCGTCAATCGTTCGACGCCTGGGAGCATCAGCATCATCAACCTGCCTGATGAACTGGTTTCTTTGCCTGTCCACCGCTACGGCAGGAACGGGTTTCATCTGTATAATCTGCCGGTGCCGCAGTTTGGAAAGGTGGTCGGAATCCTTGGACGGAATGGAATCGGGAAATCGACTGCGCTGAAGATCCTTTCCGGGCAGCTGATGCCAAACATGGGCGGGGAGACAGAAGCAAAATATGAGGACTTGATCTCCTTCTTCAAGGGAAGCGAGGCGCAAGCGTATCTGGAGCGGCTGAAGAATAAAACCATCAAAGTGAGCTACAAGCCGCAGCAAGTTGATTTGATTCCGAAAGCTGCCAAAGGGACGGTGAAAAAAGTTCTTGAGAAGGTGGATGAAAAGGGTGAACTGGCTGAAATTACTACACTTTTAGAATTGACACCTATTCTGGAGAATGACATTACTAAGATATCAGGCGGGGAGTTGCAAAGAGTCGCGATCGCGGCCACCGCGCTCAGGAAGGCGGACGTGTATTTTTTTGACGAGCCGTCGAGCTATTTGGACATCCGACAGCGGCTGAAAGTGAGCAGATTCATCCGGGACTTGGCTGACAAGAATACTGCGGTGATGGTGGTCGAGCACGATTTGATTATCTTAGATTACATGACTGAAATGCTCTACTTATTGTATGGCAAGGAAGGGGTTTATGGCATCTGCTCCGGAATCAAGAGCACGCGGAATGGCATCAATGTGTATTTATCTGGATATTTGAAGGACGAGAACATGCGCTTCCGGGACAAGGCAATTACTTTCAAGGAGCGGGCTGAGACGCGACGCGGCGAAAGCACGGTGCAGGTGAGCTGGGCTGGGCTCAAGAAAAAGCTCGGCAAATTCTCGCTCGAGTCTGAAGGCGGCAGCATCCACCGCAAGGACATCATTGGAATCCTGGGGGAGAATGGGATAGGGAAGACGAGCTTCGTGAAACTGCTGGCTGGAGTTGACAAGGCGGACACGGGAGAGATCGAAGAGTCCGTGAGAGTCAGTTACAAGCCGCAGTATCTTGAAAGCTCCTCTGACGAGCTCGTGGAGAATGTCTTGCGGGATGCGATTGACAAATACAACACGCAGATTGTGGAGACGCTTGGACTGCAATTCTTACTCACTAGGAAAGTGAACGAGCTTTCTGGCGGAGAACTGCAAAGAGTCGCGATCGCCTTATGCTTGGCGAAGGAGGCAGATCTTTATTTGCTGGACGAGCCCTCCGCCTATCTTGATGTCGAGCAGCGGCTGATCGTGTCGAAATTAATACGCGACTTCATGGACCTGTATGGCAAGAGCTGCATGGTGGTCGACCATGATCTCTTGTTCTTAGATTATCTGAGCGAGCGGCTGATGGTGTTCGAGGGCCAGCCAGCGGTGCGGGGAAAGGCGACCGGGCCGTTCCCGATGGGCGAGGGCATGACGAAGTTCCTGAAGGAGCTGGCGCTGACGTTTAGAAGGGACCCCGATTCCGGAAGGCCGAGAATCAACAAGGAAGGGAGCGTTCTGGATAGGGAGCAGAAGGCGAGCGGGAAGTATTATTATACAGCTTAATCCGTAAAGTGGGTCTCGTAAAATTGCATTATTTCTTGCATCTTCCTTGGGTTGAGGGAATAATGAATTTCGCCAGTTTTCATTGCGGGAAGAAGCCATTCATCTTCGATTCATCCCTTAAGAGTTTCTCTGACAACTTTTGTTCCCAAAAGATGCTTAGGCAACCCTTGAAGAACGTGTTCCGTATGAGAGCCTCCCCATTTCTCTCTTCGGACTAATTGATGAATACTTTTGTATTTTATTTGTTCGGTGGAAAACATATCCCTGGTTCTTTTTCACCCCTTAATATGCGTGCGCCTCCTTTTTCCGGAAAATCTTCGGTGAGACATCATTGTCTCAAAATAGAAATATTTATAAGGAAGTGTTCCCTTTCTATATCACATGAGAGAACAATCGATTTTCCTGAGATTTGTCGGCGACTCTCCGATGGCGCGGGTCTTGGACTATCTTCTTTCCATTGAGGGCCTTGATTTCTGCATCAGCGACCTTGCCGACAACGCCCATGTAGGAAGGGCGACCTTATACCGCATCTGGGATTCGCTCATTGAGCATGAAGTTCTTGTTCCGACACGAACCATAGGAAAAGCCAAGCTTTTCAAGCTTAATGACTCGAACCCGAAAATCAAAAAGCTCATTGAACTGGATAGGCTTCTTACACTAGAATCACCCAGGAAGAGGGCCAAGGAGCAGGAGCTTCTTGAGACAGAAGCCGACAAGTTTTAAATAGGGCGGGGCAGTCATTTTTCTTATGTGCGGCATCTTTGGGTATGTCGGAAACCGTCAGGCGGGGCCCTTGCTTGTCGAAGGGCTGAAGAAGCTGGAGTACCGCGGCTATGATTCCGCCGGCATCGCGACAATCAACAATGGCGAGATCGAGATCCGGAAGGATGTCGGGAAGATCGAAGAGATCGAGCGGAAAGTCGCGCTGAGCTCTGTTGGAGGGACAGTGGGAATAGCGCACTGCAGGTGGGCGACGCACGGCGGAGTGACGCAGAAGAACGCGCACCCCCATGTCAGCCTGAAGAACGGCATCTCTCTCGTGCACAACGGCATCATCGAGAATTTCTCTGACGTGAAAGCTCGACTGGAGGCGAAGGGCTACCACTTTGAGACCGAGACCGACACGGAAGTGATTGCGCATCTCATTGATTCGCATTATCGCGGCAGCCTCAAGGATGCGGTGCTAGCAGCGCTCAAGGAGCTGGAGGGGGCGTACGCTTTTGCTGTCCTTTCTTCCAAAGAGCCGGGCACCATCGTGGCCTCGAGGAATGAATGCCCGCTGATCATTGGAGTCGGGAAGGGTGAGAATTTCGTGGCTTCTGACGTGCCGGCTGTGCTGGCTCATACACGGGAGGTCGTCTACCTGAAGAACCAGGAAGTGGCCACGCTCACTGCCACGGGAGTTGAGCTTTTTGAGAAGACGGGAAAGAAGCTCAGGCCTGATGTTCACCATATCACGTGGGACGCAGCGCAAGCGGAAAAAGGGGGCTTCCCGCATTATATGCTGAAGGAAATCTTTGAGCAGCCCTTCGCCGTGACAGAGACGACTGAAGGCAGGATAAGCGACCATGAGGTGCTGATCCCCGAGATCGAACAGCTGCTTGATGTCAAAAGGATCATCATCGTTGCGTGCGGGACCAGCTGGCACTCCGGGCTGATCGGGGAATTCATGCTCGAGGAAGTGGCTCGGATTCCAACCGAGGTGGAGTACGCTTCCGAATTCAGATACCGGAATCCTATCATCGACACGGGGACACTGGTGGTGGCGATTTCCCAAAGCGGCGAGACTGCCGATACCTTAGCTGCGATGCGCGAGGCGAAGGAGAAGGGGGCCACCGTGCTGGCGATCGTGAACGCTGTTGGAAGCTCGATCGCGCGGGAAGCGGATGTTGTCTTGTATACCAAGGCCGGGCCTGAGATCGGGGTGGCGAGCACCAAAGCTTTCGTTGGCCAGGTGATCATGCTGTATCTCTTGACTATTCATTTTGGCTGGAGAAGGCATCTCCTCGATGAGCAGCAAGTGAGGAACAGAATCCGGGATTTGAGGCTGCTGCCCCTGCAGATACAACAGATCCTTGACGAGCGCGAGGAGATCAGGAAGCTGGCGAAGAGGTTCGCCACGAGAAGCAACGCGCTTTACTTGGGAAGGGGGATCAATTATCCCATCGCCCTCGAAGGCGCACTGAAGCTGAAGGAAGTGAGCTACATCCACGCCGAAGGATATCCTGCGGCCGAGATGAAGCATGGGCCGATCGCTTTAGTGGACAAGGAAATGCCTGTTGTGTTCATCGTGACAAAGGACGACCGGACGTACAAGAAAGTCCTGAGCAACATCCAAGAGGTGAAGTCGCGCGGCGGGCATATCATCGCTATAGCGTCGAAGGGGGACAAGGAGGTGAACGGCACTGCCGACGAGATTCTTCGCGTGCCGCGGAATTCCTATTTGTTGAATCCGTTACTTGCCGTGCTGCCTTTGCAGCTGCTGTCTTATTATGTCGCGGTTGAACGCGGCTTCGACCCGGACAAGCCGAAAAATCTTGCGAAGAGCGTGACGGTGGAATGAAAAATAGGATGAAAGGCAAGGATGAGTTTCAGGAAAGCCTACTCACTATGATCGCTTCTGAGGAATCTCTCAAAAAGGATTGGAACAACTCAAAAGATAAAAGATCGGATAAGATCGCATGAGACCCGCAAAATTGTCTGACGCCGGCGCCATCGCGAAAGTGCTGAAGTCTGGCTATAATCTCGATTCCCTTGACGAGGCGAAGGGCGTTTTCCTTTCCGAGCGGAAGAGGGGAGTGCGTTACATCGTGGCGGATGCTGATGGCAAGATTGTCGGCCTGGTGACCTGGACTATGCACGGGTTGCCGAAGCACGGGCTCATTGAGCTGGACAGGATCGCGGTGCTGCCTGAATTCCGCGGGAAGGGAGTTTCCCGGCAGTTGTTCGGGGCGCTCATCGACGACGCAAGGAAGGAATACGAGAAAGAAGGGAAGAAGCTCAGGAAGCTATATTTGATGACGCACGAGTCGAACAAGCGGGCGCAATCATTTTATGAGAAGATGGGCATGAAGCACGAGGCGACCTTGAAGGCGCACTTCTATGACAAAGAGGATGAACGGGTTTATAGCTTGTTTTTCTA
>JAGVXW010000049.1 GCA_018303575.1 Candidatus Woesearchaeota archaeon | reverse complement strand
ATGACCACAGATAAAGCCATCATCAACCAGACAGTCGCCATTCTCGTCGACGGCAACAACATCGAGCGCAGCATCGAGGACATGGGCAAGAAGAACACCATGGTGAACTTCGATACACTTGTTCCTCGCTTGCTAAATGGAAGAGGCCTGAACCGGCTCATCTACTTCCGGGAAGGCATGAATATCTCGTCAAAGCTCGCCGAGCGCCTGCATGAGAAATATTATGGCTCTGTCGTGCCGTGCCACAAGAGCGCCGATATTCCGCTTTCCATCAAGGCGACGCAATTGTCGCCCAAAGTTGATACGATTATCATTTTATCCGGGGATTCCGACTATGTTGATCTGGCCAAGCACTTAAAGTCAGAGGGAGTGCGCGTCGAGATCGCGGCCATTGAAAAGACCACTGCCAAGGCGCTCAAGGAAGAAGCCGATTATTTCCATCCTATTACGGAGAAGGACCTTTTCACGTACACGGCTCCCCAAAGAAGGAGAGGGCCGGAGCCCCCCAGGGAATAACTATCTTCTCTTCTTTCTCCGTGCGAGCATGACTCCCGCCGCGATGGCCGCAGCCACGCCGGCCGCGATGGCCGCAGCCCGCTTCGGGTGGGTCTTTACGTAGGACTTGACCTTGCGCTGAGCAGTGTTGAACGCTTTTGTCGCCTTCTTCCAATGTTTCTGTGCCTGTTGGCGGAGCTTCGCTTCCGCCTTCGCCAGCTTTTTTGATGCCATACCCACTTTTTTGGAAGCAGACTACTTAAATATTTCCAAAATCGAAATTGAAAAACGGAATCTTTATATATTTCCTAGCCATTCATGCCTTATTCTGAGACCAAAGATTCTTGGTGTGATACGAATGGTGGACGACAAGGATATCATGAAGACAGGGACCACAACCGTGGCCATGAAGTGCAAGGACGGGATTGTGCTCTGCGCGGACAAGCGCGTGACAGCCGGCTATCTCATCGCAAACAAGAAATTCACCAAGATTCTTTCCGTAACAGACTCCATGGCGGTCACGGTCGCCGGAACGGTTTCTGACGTGCAGTTGCTCGTCAAGATCCTGAAGGCCGAGATCCGGCTCAGGGACGTGCGCACCGGCAGGAAGACGACCGTGCACGAGGCGACAAATCTCTTAGCCGGGCTCGTCTATGGAAACATCAGGAAATACTCGCTTATCCCCGGAATCTCGCATTTCGTTATCGCCGGAGCTGACAAGAAAGGGCTGCACATCTACGATATCGGCGCTGACGGCTCCATCACTGAGGTTGACGATTATGTCTCTTCCGGCTCGGGCTCAGTGATGGCATTCGGGGTGCTGGAAGCGCTTTATGTTCCCAATCTAAGTGTAAAAGAAGGGGTGGAGCTCGGCAAGAAGAGCATCAATGCCGCTGTGCAGCGCGACATCGCGTCGGGCAATGGCATTGACATCGTCGCGATCACGGCTGAGGGAGTGCAGCGTGTCGAGACGCAGTTGGTTTCTTCGATGATCAAGTGAACGGATGGCAGACATCATCAAGGAGATCCTCAAGGAGCTTCCGAAGGATAAAATCTCGGACGCTTCCTATGAGGCGGCGAACATTGTCCTGTATACGAAGGACGCTGAATTCCTGCTCACCAACCACGGCCTCATAAAGGAAATAGTGGACAAGTTCAAGAAGCGCATCGAGCTCAGGCCTGACCCGAGCATAACGATGCCAGAGGAGAAGGCGGAGAAGCTCATCCGCGAGATTCTGACTGAGGAGCCCGGCATCGACCAGATCATCTTCGATTCCCAGCGCAGCACCGTTATCATCGAAGTTGAGAAGCCCGGCCTGGCCATCGGAAAGCAGGGGAACATTCTCAAAGATATTAGAGAAAAGACGCTATGGATCCCGCACATCAGGAGGAAGCCGGCGCTCAGGAGCAAGCTCATCGAAAGCATCCGCGCAGTCTTGTATCAGGAATCCGAGTTCCGGCGGAAATTCCTCGATAAGGTGGGGCACAGGATCTATGACGGATGGATCCGCGAGAAGAAGCACGAGTGGATCCGCATAAGCTACCTTGGTTCTGGGAGACAGGTTGGAAGAAGCTGCATGCTCCTGCAGACCCCAGAGTCCAGGATTCTTTTGGATTGCGGCATTGATCCAGCTTATGAGACAGACAATCCCGAAGCGTATCCTTATCTTGAAGTGCCTGAATTCAAGCTGAGCGAGATTGACGCTGTAGTGATTTCGCATGCGCACCTCGACCACGTGGGATTGGTGCCGTATCTGGTGAAGATGGGCTATCAGGGCCCGATTTATTGCACCCCTCCGACGCGGGACATCATGGCCTTGTCGCAGATTGACTTCATCAAAATCATGCGGAGCGAGGGAAAGGACCCGATCTATGGCATCGAGGACATCAAGAACATGGTGAAGCAGACGATCTGCCTTCCCTACAACATGGTCTCGGACATCACTCCAGACGTGCGCATCACGTTCTACAACGCAGGCCACATCATCGGCTCGGCCATGGTGCACATCCACATCGGCAACGGCCTGCATAATCTCGTCTATGGGGCGGACATGAAGTTCGGGAAGAGCGCCCTGCTTGATCCTGCTGTTTGCGAATTCCCACGCGTTGAAACATTGATGCTCGAATCAACGTACGGAGGAAAGGACAACATCATTCCTCCTCGGAAGGAGGTGGAAACTCAGTTGCATGACATCATCCTCAATACGCTGAAAAGAGGGGGAAAGGTGCTTGTCCCGGTCTTGGGCGTAGGAAGGGCGCAGGAGATCATGATCATGATCGAAGAGATGTACCGCAACAGCGAGCTGCCTGCCGATGTCCAAGTCTTTGTCGACGGCTCGGTGTGGGACATCACTGCCATCCACACTGCCTATCCGGAATACCTGAACACTTCAATCCGCAGGCAGGTTTTCCACAAAGACCAAAATCCCTTCCTGTGCCCGATCTTCAAGCAGGTTGGCTCGCAGAAGGAGCGGAAGCAGATCGTTGAAGAGACCGGCCCCTGCGTCGTCCTCGCGACATCCGGAATGATGGTCGGCGGGCCATCCGTTGAATACTTCAAGATGCTCGCGAATGACGCGAAGAACGCGCTCGTGTTCTCCAGCTATCAGGGCGAAGGTTCGCTGGGCCGGCGAATCCAGCGCGGGGAGAAGGAAGTCAACATGGGCTCCACAATGAACCCTGAGATCATCGAAGTGAAGATGGAGACGCACACGCTCGACGGCATCACCGGCCATTCCGGAAGGAACGAGCTGATGGCCTTCATGCACAAGTGTACGCCCCGGCCGAGAAAAGTGCTGGTCAATCATGGGGAAAGCTCCCGATGCGCTGATTTGGCGAGCTCGATCCACAAGCAGTATAGGATTGAGACGCTGGCGCCACGGAATTTAGAGACGGTGCGGCTGAAATAGCATTAACCCCTTCTAAGTGGATACAGACAGAAAGATTTAAAAAGGAAGGGCGATTCATTGGTTGTGGTGAATTCCATGACTGATGAAGTATCCTTTGAAGGTGCACCAGTTCCGCAACCACCGCGCCGTTCTAGATTTCTCCAAATCGCGGTCGGAGTAGGCATGCTTGCTACTGCAGCTGCGATGGTCGTTGTCTACAATGAGCGAGATTCAATCAATGGGTGGTTTGGATTTGATGGGTCTTCCCAAACAGCTCCAGAAGCAGTTGGATCCGCTCCCGCGGCGGCTTCTGATCCGTCCCAGCGAATCAAGGATCTTGAAGCGCAAATAGAGGCCCCCACATTCGAGCGCGATCTCAGAGTGTTGAATGACCATACTACTTATACGCGGGTGAAGCCATTCTCGGAGATTTCAGGCCTGCAGTTCACGCAGCAGAATCAAGGAGACGCCAGCAAAGCCGTCACCTTTGAAACGATGCAGGGCAGGACGTTCGATTATCGCCTTCATATGGGGCACGTTGGACGCATAGAGGAGAGGTTGGCATATCTTGACGTCCCGCCTCTCCTTCGCGCTCATGGCGTAAAGAGCATCGCAAACCCGGAGCTGAACGCTTCGGGCGTGGCAGCAAGATATGATCCCGGCAATGACTTTGTGTCTACAGCAATGCGGCTGGGCATGGACAATCCGGACGCCACTCCGATAGAGAAGATTACGTATGCCCTCTCTTGGGTCGGCAAAACCGTCCCTCTTGATCCGCAGGTTGCAGACGTCCAGCACCTGAACACCGCGGCTTTCTACGGCATAGGATCTGATGCGACAAGAAGCGTCGCCGCCTGGTCCGCGCTTGCTGCCGCTGGATTCCCTTCCGGAATCGCTATATCCTGCGATGATACGGTCTACACAAGCCCTCCGGGGGTGGCGGTCGCACAACCTGGAAACCAGCTTCTTGTGACCCCGCTTGTCGGGTTCGCCGAGAATGACGCCGGTAAGATGAAGGAAGGGCTCCATTACTCGCATGACGGCGTGCTGTATTTCCCTGTGGATCTCGCTACCCCGGAAATCAGGAGAGTGCCTCAGGATAGGGTCGGGAAAGATACCCGCATCTTTTACGCTCCTCTTAAGGTGAAATGATGCGGGGACGGTTTGCGCTTTTTGCGGCGGGCGTAGCCGTCGCTGGCGTGCTGGCGTACACCGGGCCTTCTCCATCAACAGAAATTGATCCTTCAGAGCAAGCTGCCGACGTTGAGACTGAACGATCGCCGCAAGCTGAAGTTCCCGAGCCTGTTGTTGAAACTGCGCCTCAGCCTGCGCCTCCTGTTGAAGCTTTGCCCGATTCCCGCATAAGCGAGCTTGAGAAGAAGCTGGAAGAGGCGCAGGCAGCCAATCTCCGCCTGACCGCCGAAAAGAAGAGGCTCCAAAGGGGCAATTCTGAACTTCGCTATGAGTTGGATATTCAGGACCTCGCTAACAATACCTTTGTCAGGGAAATCGCGATCTCGCCTTTTGAAATCGATCTTGAAAAAGGCAAGGAGGTCTATCGTGTCATTAATGTGGTTACGCTTGGGGGAAAGATAGCTCAAATAGCCGTAAATGAAGGATATAGCGATCAATATGCAGCTTTGGGTGCGATGCTTGGGCTGGATCGCGACACAGCTATTGCTGAACGTGTGGATCCGGGAGATCTAGCAGATAGGATCATCAAACTAACCAGCGACAAGCCTAACGCATCGCTGCGTGAGCGCACGAGTTACGCTCTCCGGTTCCTTCATGATCATATCAAAATAGACGACTCCATTACCGCGGTGGATCCCTTGCACACTGTCATTTTCAAGGGAAAGGGAAATCAAGCGGCTCTCAGCGACGCTGCTGTGACTTTGCTTCTGAAGCTGGGGTATAAGGCGGGAATCGCGCGCTATACCGAGCAGGTGGGCGATACACGCGTGAGAAGGACTTTGCCCGTCGTCGGCCTGCATCACTACGAAGTGGAAGGCCTGTTGATGATGTACGGACTAGATAGCATTGTCTTAGTCCCCGGGCCCTACGCGGACCTTCAAGGCCAGCTGTATCGGCCTGATACGCTCCATCCGGGACACCGGCTCTATGTTGTTGATATCCCTGGCGCGCGCTTCACCGGCTTTCCTGCGCAGCAATCGCACTCCTTCGCGCATGTTGTGATGGTGAAGGAGGAAAAGGCGCCTGCCAAATAGGCAAACTTTTATACCTCTTCTTTGTGACGAGTCTCATGGATCTTCTCGAGGATTTCCGGAAGGCGGGCAGGATCGCGAAAGAGGCCCTGCTGTACGGAAAGGATTTGATCAGAAAGCATGCGAAACTGCTCGACGTTACCGAGAAGATTGAGGGCTTTATCAAGCAGAAAGGAGCCGGGCTTGCTTTTCCCATGCAGATCAGCTGCAACGACATCGCGGCGCATTACTGCGCGTTCAAGGACGATCCTCTCGTCTTTGAGGATCAGGTTGTGTGCCTGGATGTCGGGGTTGAGGTGAATGGCTGCATCGGCGACACGGCGCTCACTGTTGATTTATCCGGAGAGCATGCTGATCTCGTGCGGGCGAGCGAAGAGGCGCTGAAGGCGGCGACGGAGGTTGTGGCTCTCGGCGTGAAGATTTCTTCGATAGGGAAGGCAATCGAAGAGACGATTGTCAGCGCCGGGTTCCAGCCGGTCAGGAATTTGTCGGGCCATGGCTTGGGGCAATACGAAGTGCACCTGCCGCCCAATATCCCCAATTATGATACGAAAGAGGACAGTGTTCTAGAGGAAGGATTCATCGCGATTGAGCCCTTCGCGACGGCCGGTGTGGGGCTGATCCACGAGAAGGGCGAGCCGAATGTCTTCATGATGCTCGGAAAAAAGCCGGTCAGGGTAGGATTTGTCCGCGACATTCAGAAAGAGATTGAATCGTATCAAGGCCTGCCGTTCACGAAGCGCTGGCTGTTGAAGAAGTTCTCAGAATCACAGGTAAGCTATGCGATGAAGCAGTTCGATCAGCTTGGAATCCTGAAAAGCTTCCCTCCGCTCGTCGAGAGGTCCGGCGGCCTCGTGAGCCAGGCGGAGAACTCGTTTTACGTCGGGAAAGAAGGAGTTGAAGAAGAGAAAATCAGAGACTGTTTCTGCAGTGATCTGAAATACAAAAGGTGAAAAGTATGGATAAGAAGTTGTACGCAATCCTTCTTGATGATACTTTGCTAGACAAGTAAAATCAGGAGGATTCTGAGGAAGAATTATTGTTTGTTTTTTCTTAATTCCAAAACCAAAAGGTATATAAACTGGTATACAAAAGTGTGACTTTCATGCATTTCGTATAGTAGAAAAATGAGGTGAAGGCAATGGATCACGATCGACTGGTTACGGCTGCCCTGCTTGATGACTTGGAAGACAAATGATTAGAGTTCAGAACGCTTCTTTTTCTCTTCCTTTCCCGTTTTCATGTCCTTGACAGTGAAGACTCCCGATTTCAGCTCTGCCTCGCCGACGACAATCACCTTCTGTGCGCCGATCCTTGAGGCGTACTTGAATTGGTTGCTAAGGTTTCTTCCCATCACATCAGTTTCCGCGCTCGTCTTCTCCCTTAACGCTGAAACGAGCTC
>JAGVXW010000042.1 GCA_018303575.1 Candidatus Woesearchaeota archaeon | reverse complement strand
AGATTCGAACTCACGGCCTAAGCATTAGGAGTGCTTCGCTCTATTTGCCCGAGACTTTTGTCAAAGGCTCTCCAAGCTGAGCTACAGGCGCATGGCTCGTTGAAGTCCTCCCAGTCTTTTAAAGCTTGCGCCGCCTCTTTTCATAAGCGCTAATCAAGTCCAATGGAGAGACTCCTTTCTGAAGAGGTCCTGGAGGGAATGCAGCATTATAGAGGAGAATGGACTCGAGGTAATCCTTTCTCGCGGAAGCTATATTTTGATGAACCGAGATAGCGTCTCCCCGAGCTGCTCGTTCCACGAAATAGAGACTTCGGTTTTGACGTTCTGCATCTACCTGAGTCGCTAACTCTTCTAAAAATAGGTGGTAAGCAGGCAAAACGGCTCTTTCCATCTCTGCGATGATAGATGAAGCGTTCTCGCCATGCTTTTTTCTTAAGTAGCGCACTGCTTCACCATTATTGCCCGTAAGGGTAAGCCCGTACCAGATGTATTCGCGCATGGCGGCATCTTGCGTGCCCTCTAGCATCTTTCTGAGCACAATGCGGTCAATGACAATCGCGTTCCCGTTTCCCGAAACCCTATTCTGTAGCTTGCCGACAAGTACCACTTCCTGCGCGGAATAGGGAAAATCGGGAGTATCAAGCAGGTCCCTTGTGAAGTCTTGATATTCTTTCGTAGACTCTCTCCAAACGGGCTCCCGACCTTCCATGCGAAACGCGCATAGGTGGACCTGATGAACTAGCCTAAATGCAGATTTTCGATGCTTTTCAACGACGGCCAGCATCCTCTCCAATGGCAGTTCAGACTGGAGCGAGAGGAATGTTTGGGCATATTCAAAATGGCCTTGTTCAATCGTCCTATAGATCCGAGGTGAAAGGTGCTCGTAAGGCTGTTGAGAGTTTTCCACGTTGTTTCACCTCTTTCCTTCCATTTTTCTTTCAAGGCGTTGCACCGCGTATGCAACCATCTCATCAATCGTCGCTTTTACTATCGGAGCACACACCTCTTGAAGCTCTTCAGGGGTTCTTCGCGCGTATTCTGTCAAATAGGGCCCCCATCGGAGATCACCTCGATATTCGGCCGTAGCATCGGTCGGAAGGGAGTTCCATAGCTGGCGCATCATCTCGCCCCACCCCATCCCGTCAGTGATTTCATTCGCTCCCCTAAACCGCGTTCGACCTGTTCCTTTCGCCGCTCCATCCCGAATCTTTTGATATTCTCCGGGAGTCAGGAGTGGCAAGGTCCGAAGTTCAACCTCTAAAAATCCCCGATGCTCTGGGAACTGTTGGCTCAAGAGACTCTCGCCTCTCGGATCTCCGGTTACATCTACAATACCGTACCCAGGCAAGTGAGCAAAACGATATGCGTCACTATCCCTATTTCCCGCATCGGAATACTGAATTCTGACACCCTCAAAAGCTCCAAGGCTGATAGGGATTCTAACAAGTCCTTGGGCGTACCTAGGCACAAATGTCGCTTTCGCAGTTATAGCTACGGGAGAGCTTACCCCAACTTTCGGCTCGCCCACTTCACCCCTGACCGTAGCGTTAGCACTGAAACTGAACTCAGTCCTCTCGTCTCTTAGTTCCAACATTGGTATCACCTCAATTTTTTGTTACTTTGTGGTGGTGTTGAGAACTATTTAGATGCTTGTGGTGGCGATTACCACCAAAAGATTGATATATTCCATTACGCGCTTGAGCTCCATGTTTGAAGAACTGCTCAGAGAACTTGGTTTGAGCCCGAACGAATCAAGAGTTTACGAGTCTCTTCTCAATCTTGGTGAATCTTCCGTCCAGAAGCTCTCGAACAAGTCGAAGGTTCATAGGAGAAACGTCTATGACTCCTTGAGCAAACTTATCGAAAAGGGCCTTGCCTCGGAAGTGTTCGTCAAAGGGGAGAAGCATTTCAAGGCCGTGCCCCCCACTCGTCTATTGTCGCTTGTTAAAGAGAAGGAAGAGAAAATCGCTCACCTTCTTCCTGAGATGCAAAAACTCTATGAAGCGACTGAAGAACAGGAGGAGGCCTATCTCTTCAGAGGCATCGAGGGATTCAAGAACTATCTCCAGATGATTCTCGACACCAAAGAGCCTGTCTACTTTATCGGCGCGAAAGCTTTTTGGCTCGATGAAAGATTGAAACACTTTCTTCCGAGATTCCAAAGAGAGCGCAAGCGCCTCGGAATCAAGTTCGTGCATATTTTCGACTCGGAAGTCAAAACCCAAAAGCCAGAAATCCTCAAGCTCGTGGGGAAACCGTATCGTTTTCTTCCCAAAGAATACTCGAGCCAAACAACGGTGGATGTCTTCGGTGATTATGTGGTGACTTTCGTCGGCGTAAAGCCCGGGCAGCTTGACGCAGAGCCGCTGCAGTTCGTCATGAAGAGCAGAAGATTAGCTGACGGCTACAGGAAGTTTTTTCAATGCCTGTGGGATTCTCTTGACTGATATGCCCCGCCCAACCTGCTCGATTGGTGCACTCTCGGTGTTTGCCATTATCGTTTTCTATAAAAACAGAAAAGTTTAAATACTGTTTTCTATTAAAACAGGATATGGAGCCTGTCTTTGAAGAATGGAACGTGTACGCAAGCAAGAAGGAACTCAAGCATAGGGCTGTGGATTTTGACAGCATCACGTCCATGTCCAAGCTCAAGATTATCGCGCTCACCGGGGTGAGGAGGAGCGGAAAGAGCAGCTTATTGATCCTTCTGCACCAGAAGCTCTCCGGGGACGGCAAGAAGGTAGCCTACATCAACCTGGAAGATGGCAGGATCAGGGACAAGGTGAATATCCTAGATGACATCCTGAAATGGTTTGGCGACAAGGGGTATTTGCTTCTTGACGAAATAACCAGCGTTGCCGATTACGAAAGCTGGCTTGCAAGGAATCACGAGATGCTGAAAGGAAGCCTTCGCCTGATCGTAAGTTCTTCTAGAAGGAGTCTTGTCGTGCCAAACAAGCCTCTTCGGGGAAGGCTTGTCAGCTACGAAATGTACCCCCTCTCTTTCAAAGAATTCCTCGCATTCAAGACATTCGACCTTGAAAAAACGACAGCGGGTATAGGAAGAATCGAAAAGCAATTGGACGAATACTTGAAGTATGGCGGATTTCCGGAGGTGGTCTTACTGGGCAACAGGACGGACAAGGTTACGCTTCTGAACTCCTACTTTAAAGACATTATAGGGCTCGATGTGGCCGAAATCTCAAAGGAAAACATCTCGACAGTGGAGCTTTTTGGGAAATATGTCCTGAACTCCCCCTATTTCTCGGCTTCCAAGTGCCTGAACTTCTTCAAGAGCGTTGGCTATAAGATAGCAAAGCAAAGCCTTCTGTACCTCGAGAATTATTCCCAGGAGGGGTACCTCTTCTTCTTTGTCCCCATCTTTTCCCACACTATAAAGGACAGGTCGCAGTATCCAAGAAAAGCGTACGCTGGAGACACGGGATTCCTCTATCCGATAACCGGAAAAACCGATTATGGGAGATTATACGAAAATGCAGTATACCTCGAGTTAAAGCGAAAACTCTCCTTGAACGAGGAGATCAGCTATTGGAGGAACAAGCAAGGCGTAGAGGCTGATTTTGCCGTTAGAGAGGGCATCAGGACAAAAGAGATCCTCCAAGTGGCCTATGAGCTAACCAACCCCGGCACAAAGAAAAGAGAGATTGACGGAATCGTGGCATGCGCTAAGGAGCTGGGCCTTAAAAGAGGGGTAATCATCACCAAGGAGCATGAAGAAGAGCGGGTAGTCGAAGGCGTCTCTGTCAAAATTATTCCCTTATGGAAATGGCTTTTGGATGTTGCAGGATAGGCCTCCTTTGACGAAACGTCGGGATGAGCCCTTGGCTACCGGAAGTTTTTTCAGTTCATGTGGGATCGCTGTGAATAAGATGTACCTCCTCAAGCAGCGCCCGGAAGACTTCATCGTCAGGGAGATGGCTTCTCATCAGGTTTTATCTAAAGGAAATTTTGCTCTTTGCATCCTGAAGAAGCGCAATTACACTACCCAGCGTGCGATCGCCTCTGTTGCCACTGCAATGGAAAGGCCCATCAAATATTTCTCCTATGCGGGCCTGAAGGACAAGAACGCTGTTACGGAACAATTTGTCGCTATTAAATTCGCAACCGAAAAGGAAATCAGTCGCTTCCAGCTCAAGGACATTGAACTTGTATTCGTCGGCTACCTCAACCAGCATCTCTCGCTGGGAGAATTGGATGGAAACTTCTTCGAGATTACCATCCGAAATCTGGGGCAAAAGGAGATCGAGCTGCTGAAATCGCACGAAGGCAAGCTCCTGATGCCCAATTATTTCGGCGAGCAGCGCTTCTCGAAGGGGAATTCGGAAATCGGGAAGCTCCTGGTGAAGAGAAATTTTGGGGAAGCACTCGAGAAAATTCTATCCCAGGATAAAGATGCGGCCGAGAAAATCAATCCATACATCGGCAAGAACCCGACGAATTTCATCGAAGGACTGCGCCTCCTTCCCAGGAAGCAACTGAAGATGTACGTCCACTCCTTTCAAAGCAAGCTCTGGAATCGCATGCTTCATGAAAATCCTTCTGCTCAGGAGCTTCCGTTAATCGGATTCGGAATAGAGGAAACTGGACTCGTGAAAACGCTTCTCGAAAAAGAAGGCATCAAGGCAAGGGATTTCATCAACCGGAAAATGCCGGAGTTAAGCTCAGAGGGAGGCCTTCGTCAATGCTACGTCGAAATCGAGGGCTTCGAGCTCAAGAGAGTTCATGGAACTTTTGCTGTCGTATCATTTATGTTACCAAAAGGCAGCTACGCCACCATCGCGATCACCTTCCTATGCAATCGCCTTGAGGACGCCCTGGAGAACCTTCTCTGAAGAGCCCTCGCCGTCGACATTCACCAGCTTGCCTTCTCGTTCATAGAAATCAATCAAAGGCAGCGTCTCACGCTTGTACACTTCGATCCTCTTCTTGATCGCCTCCGGCTTGTCATCCGGCCTCTGGATCAAATCCGCCTCTTTCGTCCCAGGAGGCGGCGGCAAAGTATGGATGTTGAAGATCTCCCCGGTGATGCGGTGCATCCTCCTCCCGGAAAGCCGCCTGATGAGCGTCTCTTCAGCCACCGTGAAGTTCACAACCGTATCGATGGGTATCTTATTTCGTTGGAGCGCCTCCGCCTGCGCGATTGTCCGTGGGAACCCGTCCAAAATAAAGCCCCGTTTGCAGTCAGGCCGCCTGACGCGCTCCACCATCAAATCGATCACAAGCTGGTCGGGAACGAGCTCGCCCTTCTCCATGTAGGATTTCGCCTTCATGCCCAGCGCAGTCTGCTTCTTCACCGCCTCGCGCAATAAGTCTCCCGCAGAGATCTGCACCATCCCCTCTTTCCTCACCAGTCGTTGTGAGATGGTCCCTTTCCCGGCTCCAGGAGGCCCCAGGAAGATGAGCTTCATCCGAAATACCCCAGCTCTTCCCCGAGTCTTCGGGAGTCCTTCCATGCGTCCTTCGCCTGCTGCACAAGCGTCATGAGCTCTGGTTTGATGGCTACCCATTCTTTTACGCCGCGGGTGATGAAGCTCAGGAACTCTTGATCGGTGTTTTTGAGGTCGGCAAGCATATACTCGCGCGTGATCAGATTAAGCGCCATAAAAGTCTCATTGAGTTTCCGCGTGTCCAGCGTCTTGATCTCGATGAGCACAGCGAACGACACCCCATCAGCGTTCAAGAAAGCTTCCGTGAACTGGCAGTACTTGTCCACCTTCTCGACGATCTTCCGCGCCACTGTCTTCGGCGTGATGAACTCCAAGTCCAGGAGATCGAACTCGCGCTCCAAAGACTCCGCGTTAAGGTTCAGCTTCTTGCAAAGATCCTTGAGTTCCATGAAACGAGGAGAGCCTCCTCATTTAAAAAGGTTTAGTCTTCCAATTCTATCAGGATATGCTTCTTGTCAGGAAGAGAAACAGAGACTTCCTCCCATTTTTTGAGGCCCAAGCTTCTTACGATGTGGGCATTGAAATGTCAGAAGTCCGCATGCGCAATCTCCTTGCTTCAGCTCGGGGTAAGCATGCGGACTTCTGATCATGCTCAAAAACCACGCCACCAGCTTTAGGGCTCGTCAAGAAATGAGCTGGTCAACTTCGTCGGGGGTTAATTGAGTAATTCCAGTCCCCGTGGAATGCTTCTGGTGTGAAATTGATTTTGTTGTAGTCATTGTTTGATATTTTTCTCCCAACAGGGTATTTGTTTGTGTCAAGTACACAATCAACCTTGAGTCCTTTAGTCGTTGTTGTTGCAGCAATGAGGTTGATGATGACTGCGTGGCTGATGAGCGGTTTTCCCCGCCAATTCTGACTGATGAAACTGAATAGTCTGTGCTCGATCTTGTTCCATTTGCTTGTGCCGGGTGGGAAGTGGCGGACTCGCAGCGTGAGTCCGGTCTCATTTGCGAATCGTTGCAGTTCGTATTTCCAGAGTCGTGCTCGCGGACTGTTGCTCCCGCCGCTATCGGCGGTGACCGTGAGCGTTGTTGCGTGCGGGTACGTGTTTTTCCCGATGGTGTTCCACCATCGCCGGATGCTCTCGACGGCGAACTCTGCAGTATCGCTATCAATGCCCAGATTAATCCAGCCGCGATTATGGTCGATGTCGTACACGCCGTAGGGTACGACTTTTCCAAGTTCGGGGATCTCGAAATCGTGAACACGGACTTCTTCT
>JAGVXW010000041.1 GCA_018303575.1 Candidatus Woesearchaeota archaeon | reverse complement strand
TTTGCCAGATAGATTACGGCTCCCCATAAGACGGCAAGAACGCCCGCGAACAGGAAGAAAAGCATGAGGAGATACTGGGTGAGGCCGCGCTTGAGGCGGCGCGCTCGCTCCTTCAGCGATTCCTCGACCTGCTCCGCGAACTCCTTCAGCGCCTGCCTGGCCTTGCCGAGCATGTCAAAGGCTGTCGAAAGCTTGGCCACGAGGCCTTTCTTCTCTTCTTTTTGCGCCATGGCCTCTCTTTGGGGAGAGGGGTATAAAAAAGTAATGGAAAATCCTTACTATGCTAGACAGTGGATTTTCCAAGCCTCAAACTGTACCGGGATTATGAAATCCAAAAAGAGAGATTAGTTTGAGCAATGGAAAAAAGAAGAAAATAATTTTTCTTGAGGGAATTTAAATGTTCGTCTTTAAGAGAAGAAAAAAACTACGCTCCTATTGGCACTAAAACCCTTTGTACGATTTTAAGTAAAGTTCGCCTACGAGTCCTTTCAAATCTATCTCAACTTCACTAGCAATAGTTGTTCTTGCGACAACAATACGATCATCGGGACTATCCTCAAGGATGTAATCAATCATCCCATCAAGGTAACCGCCGACAACCCTAATATCCCTGTTATGACCTGGATCAAAATGGCGAGCGCCCAGCTTCTTTTTGGTATGGACATTCACTTTGCCGGTTAGGCGTTCCTCAGTCCGTCCCGGACGACAAAGACTTCTCCAACTTGAATAGGCGGAAGTTTGAAGGGGGAGTAGTTATATGTCCTTCGCGACCTTTCCGTAATAGCGATCATTGAGTGCTTCCGCAATTTGCCTTCTTTTATTTATCTCCCCATCGGTCCAGTACCTCTTTATTCTTCCGTGCTCATCCCTCCGGGTATCCCATCTGAGTTCATTTCCATGGAATCCGCCGTGTACTACGCACCAAAATCTTTGCCCAGCGAAGCCGCCTTCATGGATTGCTAGGTTAAGGCCGCATAGGGGGCAAATCAGAAGCAACATGTCCTCCTTGTGCTTTTCACAGGTGCGGATGCCCTGAATGGAATAGGTCGTATGTTTCTCTCCGCAGAATTCACAGTACTGCCAGGGAACCTTGTCAAAAGAAGGACACTGATTCAGTTTTCCTTTTGGAATGTCGATGCGTTTCATGCTCCCGGAAGCTCCCAGTCGCTCATAGGGTAGGCATTGTTTTTTCGAAGATCTTGGAGTTTAATTTCTCTTCCATCATAGCCCAGCTTGAAGGCACACTTGATATCTCTGGGGTCAATTTTGCCGCAGACAGCAACTTCCTTTTGCACAAAGGCTGTATTCCGAGGTAGAATGCCTCCCGGGTCTATCTTGGATAAGACGTTCATATAGGTCTCGGGGGAGTTTTCGACGTCAAGGCCCAGCATGGCACGTGGATTAATGACATACACATATAAGGGCCTTCTTCTTAAGTCATCCGGCGTTCGCCCGAACCCGCCTTGCTCTCTTGGCCTGAACCACGTATCTTTAATGGAGCCCAGCGACTTTGTTGTCGAAACATAGCTATCTCCCATTCGATAGTTGTATTCGTAAACATGCCCAAAGAGATCTACGAACTTATCATCTGGCCGCTCGAATCCCCTCCCAAAACTCTTATCTGGTGGCGTGGTGGTGACCCGAAACAGAAAGCCGTTCATAACTTGTTCCTGAAACTCGTGAAGATTCACATCTCCCTTCCTTATTCTTTGGAAAAGATTTGCCGCCTCACAGTACCTGCCTGCGCGCTTGAGCAATTCAAGCCGATAGTCTGCCGGAATGCCCACCTCATAGTTATCCAGCACCTTTCCCGTCATGTTAAGAAGCCGGACACCTAATGCGGCGTGTACCAAGTCCTGTTGCGTTTTGAGGACAGCCAGCCTGTCTGAAATCGAAAAGTACCGCTCGATATCCTGGATTTCCTTTCGGTAGCCGGGCGCTCCAAAGAGAAAATCATCATGCCTATGGGGAGGCTCCCCGGGGTCCCCATCGAGAGTCTCCGCGAGTTCTCGCTGCTTGGCGGAAAGATGGCCTTCATAAATCAGGACCATGGGTAGCCTTCCGGATTTATAGGCCTGCGCCTTCTTTCCCTCAATGCGATCAATGTCCCGCCTGATCGCCGCTATCTTTTCCTTGGAGCTAAGTGGTTCTTCCAGCGGCTTAATGGAGAGTATTCCATCTAAATCACCCCCATCTCCCTGTTCGTCCACAATCCATTCCAATGAATGATTTTTCATGTTCATTGAATACGTCTTATTTCATCGACCGTAAATGTACCGGACTGCACAAAGTTCTCAAGCATCCATTCGAGGCCTTGCCTGGGAACCTGTCCCAGACGAAACCCCCCCTTGAAACACCGGATTGACGCTTCTGCTTCCTTTTTTAATTCAGATCCAGGGTTCAGGTCGCCGGCCTTGTCAAAGTAAGTTTTTGCGAGTTCCCTATCGCCGAGGCGTAATGCGATGCTTCCCATCAGAGCATATACGACTCCCGCATGGTAGGGCAATATCTTCTTACCAAGATGAGGAGTCCTCCCCGCCTTGTGTTCCTCAATGACACTTCCAAGTGACATGAGCAATGAAAAGGCCGCCGCTGCATGATGATAAGGAGCGCCTTCCGGTTTATCCGTATACGCAGCGTCTTCACACAATTCAACGAGCGAATCCATACGCTGATTTTGTTGTATGAATCTCATCATCTCCTCTATGGCGGCTTTATTTCCCTTTGTGTCCCTTAAAACACGAGCTAGGTCTTCTCCAATGCCTCCCTGCCGGAACATGGGGCGCATTCGCTCAGTCTGTTTGTCAATATCCAGCAGGCAGTGATCAAGCGCGCCATAACCCCGCTCGCCCAACACAGCAAAGTAGCGATCTCCCCCAACACCTTCCTGCTTCCCGGAGACTTGTTCCAGGATATAATTAAAGAACCCGAGCATTGAAGACACGTCCAATCTGGCATTGCCCCCGAGAATATGCTGGAGAATATGCTTTCCCGCCAACCGGCGTCCACTACCTCCAATCAGATACGAAAAGCCAGCATCGCTACTGATTTCAATGTCCGGACTGGAACCGCCTGTTATCATTATCCTAGTGTACATTGGATGGCTTTGATCCCAACTGATAAGCGTTGCATCAGAGTCTAATGCACTATAGGGCTTTCCTTCACGAACTAGCTTGTCCCGGAAAAACTCTGCGATTTTCCTTATTACGACATTCTCGCTTCCGGATCGAATTGCATACTGCGCTAACACCCCATTTGGAGACGAATTGAGTTGTCCAAAGTGAATCTGCAGGTTCTCAAGAACAGCACCCAATCCGCTCATGGCAAGAACGAGATTAGGGGGAAGATAGTGAAATTTTTGGTGATCGTCTGTTATCGTTTTATCCTCCTTATCAATGGACCGTCCGTCGCTGGCAAAGACCAGAGAACTATCCGACGCCTTCCCAATCAGATAGAGAGTAATGTTCCCCGCCTCCATTTGCAGTTTTCTGGGAAGACGCACATCCCGGCATGCTGGAGGTACGAAAGTAAATAAATTACTGCCTTAAGAAGTTTAAAGAAGTTAAATTGCGAACCGGTGTTGAGTTGCCAAAGGCGGGAACCTTCCGGATTGGTCGAATAAGTTTTTTGCGGAGAGCCTCTAGCCAAAAGTCCGAGGCCTGCGACCATTCCCTTATCAAGTTCCTGCATGACTGATTCTTGGTTCATAGGCAGGCGAGGAAGAGCAGATTATATAAAGGAATCTCAAGATTTGGGTATTATTCTGGCTGAACTAACGGAGTTTCGGGAACAATAGGGCAGGAAGTTATTGATGAAGCATGGGGCGTCCCGAAGCACAAATTGGCGGTATCGCTTCAGACCGCCAACCAGTTACGTTAGGCCAAAAGCCGAGCTGACGCTGGCGCCGCAGCGTCAGGGTCAGGCACTATTGGGGGAGGAAACACATGTGCCGCGTCGATAAATATGGAATCGGTGCACAGGTGTTTCCGACCGGATTCAAGTTTCCGCTTTGTTCACGAACACCTGATAGATTTCATGCACCTTCGCCTGCAGGGGATTGTCATGCTCCAGCGCCAAGGAGCGCAGGTACGCGGATATGGTTGAGTGGCCTGTGGCCTCTGTGTTGTTCCTGATCCGTTCAAGCTGGCTTTTCGTGACGCGGACGACAATCCTATGATTGCTGACCAAAGCATGACCTCCACCCCTTTTTATTTTCCTCTAGTGGAAGGCCCCTATCGATACCCCCATCGCTGCTTTGGAGCGGGAGCTGATTAGGGTTTGGCTTATAGAGGAGTTTGATTATCCTTCTATCTGAAGTGGAAAATAATAAATCAGATGTTTCACAAGAAAAGGGCGCTCGTACCATTCCCTACTTCATCTTCGGGTGGATCTTGATGTAATTAGAGGTGCCGTTGAAGAATTTCTGGACGATCTTCTTCTGTGCGAGGATCTCGACATTCCGAGAGAGCGAGGCCTTGGGGGTGTTCGTCATGTATTGCAACGTGGTCTGGCTGGCCTCGCCGCCCTTTTCCAAGAGGGCATCAATGATCTTGATTTGCGTCTCATTCAACGTTGGCCGGAGAAGGTCGAGCTTCGAGCTTTTCTTCGAGCGCTTTATCGCGAGCAGCACCGCCAGGGCCACCGACAATCCGCCGAAGATCCAGGCCCAGAAGATGGGAGTGGACTGCAGGGGGGTGATGCTATACTGCACCTGAATAGCGGGGCTATCGTCCCCTGAGAATGCGAGTGTGATGATGTCGTTAGACGTTGAGATGGACAGCGCATGGTTGCTCTTGATGTAATTGATGACGCTTCCCTTGGGCAGGCGCACCTTGACGAGAGAAGCCGTGATGTTTCCCTGCGGTGAAAGCGTGAACAGCCAATGCTTCCCTTTCTTTGTGGTGAGGTCTGATGTCAGGCCATTGACCTTGTTGTTTTCGGGATGGAGGTCTGTCAGGAAATCCACATTCGTCGTGCCCCTGACGTAGGCATCGCCATTCGGCTGGAGCGTGATTTCCTCATCGATGTAGGAAGTCAGGGCCGTGGCTATGGGAAAAAGGAGCAGGATCACGCCCAGCCATAAGACCCCCTTCATGGGCCATAACAATAGTGAAGACTATAAAAAGTTACCCAAACTTCGACAAATCAGTCTGCTTGTGCGTCGCGACGATGTCGTCAAAGCTCTTGTCCTGGAAACTGAGGATGGAGTCCGCGATCGGCTTGATCTGCTTTTCGATATAATGGTCGTAATCAAGAGGCCGGGAATTCTTCTCCAGGGGCTCCGGGCCGTCAAGGGTCATGACATACTCAATGAGGCCGGGCAGCTCCCGGCCGAGCTTGCGCGCCGCCTTGATGTGCGGCGGGGTTGTCTTCGTGTACTCGGCCACGCCCTTCCGGATGGCCTTCCTGTAGATGAGGTCGGCGTCCATTTTGCCCTGTCGCAAATCGGCGACGAACTGGCGGATATACTGCTCCATCGGCTTGTCATGGAAGATATGGTGGAGGAGCCCCATCTGGAATTTCTTCGCCACCTCGGTCCAGTCGCGCCTGACAAACTCGAGGCCGACGACGACGATGTCCTCCCTGCCGTCCTCAACGACGAGGCCGGCGTAGCGCTTCTTCGCTCCCTCGTCGCTGTGCCGGACGCGGGGCATGAGGAACTTGCTAAACGCGCGGTCGAACTCGAGCTCGATGAACGACTCGCGGTTGAAGGTTTTCCTGACGTACGCCTTGTAGAATGCGTTGATATATTGCTCCAGCTCCCGGCCCAGTTTTTCGGCTGAGGAGAGGTCTTTTCCCGGAGCGTCGATGAAGATGGAATCGGTGTCTCCGTAGATGACTTCGTAGCCCTGCTCGCGCACCTTTTCCGCGGTGAGCTTGTTCAGAAACTGGCCGAAATGGGTGATAGCGTTGGCCATCTCGAGATTGTAGAACCTGCAGGCGGGGTTCGCGAGTATCCCAAAATACGAGTTCATAAGAATCTTGATGGCCTGGCTCGCGAGCATATCCTTCCTCTTCTTGGCCGCATCCCGCTGCTGCCACAGGTGCTGAATCAGCTCTGGGAGGATGCCGTTATCGTTCCTGAAATGGGCGCCGTTCGGCGCCTCGATGAGCTGCGCTTTCTCCTCATCTGGGATTTTGGCATATCTCTCCTTCGGCACAAAACTATAGGGGTCGATGTTGAAAGTGCGGATGATGCTCGGGTACAGGCTCTTGAAGTCGAGGACAATGATCGTGTCGTACACCCCGGGCTTGGACTCCATGACAAAGCCGCCCTTGATGCGCTCTTCCCGCTCGTTCACGATCGCAGTCGGGGCGACAATCTTCTTTTCCTTGAGCGCCCGCAGATAGAGGGAATCAAGCGACGCAATGCTGGCGCTCACCCGATCCAGCTGCATCCTCGTGAGCTGGGAGCGCCGGATGCTGAGATCAAGCGCCTGTGACTTCTGTATGATATCAAAGACAAGCTGGGCATCCTTGAGGTTGTAATCGACGAGCTTCTGCGTGTCCTCCCGGTAGAGCCGCTCGATCTCCTCAAACCTGTTGTCGCCGATGAGCAGCTTCTCCTGGCCCAGGATCATTTTGGCCGCGGTGTTCAGCTTGTAATCATCGAGCTTGATGAAGGACATCTTCAGGAGGCGCATGCCGTCCAGCACCGCCCTTCCGGGAAAATCAGCGGTCGAATCCTGGTAGAAGCTGTCCGTGAGGCGGAGCTTGCACTCGTCGAGCGTCCTCCCGAGGA